>JAHFGR010000014.1 GCA_023247345.1 Microcaldota archaeon
CATATAGCCTACTGCATACAACTCATATTTCTCATATCTTCATAAGCACGAATTTTATAAACGCATTAATAAATGCAAATGTAATTGAAAGCGAAAATGCGGGCAGGAAAAGCGCTGGCAAGGTTAATGTTGCGAGGCTTTGCATTATAGGCTGGAATTCCAGCGGCGTGAGCAAACTTACACCTAGTTCAGAGAAAACAAGCCTGAATAACTGCCCAAAAACCGGAATACTGCCAAAACTTAAAGGAAATGAAGGATTGCCCAATGCACCCAGAATGAAATATTTTGAACTGCATATTGAAGAGATGAAAAACTCATGCCGTTCATAGCCGGTAAAGCCCATCTGCGCCAAAAGCTGCTGATTAATAACATAGGTAAGCGGGAAAACTGCTTGAAAGCCTATGGCAAATGCAATAAGAAACATGCCAGCATCTCGCGTTGGAGGGAAGAATCGCAGTATGATACCTGCAGGCAAGAAAAACCTTATCATTGTCGCGTCGATTAATTGGAATATTATAAGTTGCGCATTAAGACTACCGAAAATCGCAGTTAGCCCGAACCCGATTACATTTGTTATGCCAATATACGCGTCCAGACCCGGAAATACTTTGTATGTGAGAGTAAGAACAAACTCACCGATTCTTCTTGAAAACGTGCTTAAAACAGAAATGCACATCTGCAGACTGAAGACATCATTTATCCCCTTAAGCACATCACTGATAGTTGTTTTTAAAAATCCTGTCGCAGCATCTACTGCGCTCGTACCTCCACCGGATATGGAAATGGCAACCGCATTCGACGCTTCAAAAAAACCAATGGCAAAAAGAAGTATGAAAAACGAGGCGAAAAACTCCGTAAGCTCGACATTAAACCACGCTTCAAAGCTTTGTACCTTTAAGACTTTAGAAGCCAGGTAAGTAAGAATAATTAAGCCTAGTATTATGGAGCTTACAAGCCCGATTACAAACATGTATATATCGATATTTACTGTCATAAAATCACTCGTTATATTATCTTTGTTAACCCTGCGATTTCAACTTCGCCACCGATCAGTTCGGATATATTACGGTACATTGTTATTGTGATAATGATTTCAATAACAGAAGTAATTGTAATAACTATTATCATCTGGGATATAGATATAACCTCCTCAACAATAAAACGATAAAGCCCGCTTGCAGCTCCACCTGTAGGAACAGTTAAACCCAAGATACCTGACACCCAATCCCCGCCAAAAGTTACCATTGTTTTCCATATATTGAATACAGTACCGACAAATCCAGTAACAAGATGCCACACAAAAGTTATTTTATTCCAAGCGCTGCATAGCAAATGCGATACGATATTTCCACTGCATTCAGTCGCATCTCCTGAACCTCGAATAATATCCTTATCCTGTTTGAACTGATCCAAGAAATCCTTTGAACTGTTTCTTGCCTCGTTCTGCATGTCATTTATTTTTTGTTTTTTTTGCGCATCGCTAAGGTGAGAAAAGGAAGGATCATTGTAAAAACTAACCGTATCCTCGTTCGGAGTAAATAAAAAGTCCGCTGGCTTAAAGACATCAAAAACTAAATAATTTGAAAGCATAACCGTTAATGGATATACAAAATAAACGACAAGGCAAATTGCGATAAGGCTCGAACCAGTAGATCTATACCAAGGAAATGCTCGCATAATTATGCCAAAGGGTAGTAATATTGTTGGTACTGCATCCCTTGCGAACAATATGATAAACTGTTTTGCCCATATTACTGACATTAAATAACCGATCGCTTCAACCACGACAGTGTGTGCATTACTCAAAAGCACTAGCCCGTCAAAAGGCATTAACGAGAATGAAATAATATTTATTGCAGGCAAGGGCGAACCTATCGGGAAAGAAACAGTAGAAAGAAAACCAATAAGAACTTCGAACAGATAAAGATGCGTGTACTGCGTTCTTAATTTTATAAAGAATATTTCCAACGAACCGTAAGCGATATCAAGATGAGAAGTAATATAAGAAAATTGGGTGGTAGCCGGTATATTAGTTGGAACATTTAAACCAGAGGTAGATTGCGCGACAATACCAGTAGTTATGTCAGTGAAAAATTGGGTAATAGTTGTCCAGGACATAAGAATAACTATGCTCATTATGAGCACGCCGAGTTCTTCTTTTGCTGCAAACTGTAATGGCGGATGCTGAAGAACTTGACCAGGCAAATAGAATAAAACGACCCAGATTACGCCAAAAGAAAGCGCAACTACTATGTGCTTAAAGTATAATCCCGGAAATTGTCCAGTCAAGAGTGATGCTATATTCTGCTCGGTAAATATGAAATATATCAACGTGGCGATAAAGATTGTAATAAGGATATTCTGCGACCAAAGTATTGCCTTAGCGCGCGTTTCTGCGCCAAAAACTTGGCCTATAGCATATAATATGGCTGCAAATAGAATTAGAAGCATTATTGAAGCGCCTAAATAGTTTCTGAATAGATGTATTAAATCGCACATATTTTGACTGATAGTTCCAGTGCCATATTGTCCACAGTCTAGGGGCGAAGTGCTTAGAGCAAAATTAGTATTAATGGAGAACAAGAATAAAACTAGCAATAATAGTGGTTTTATCCGCATGTTTATATTGCTCATGTTAAGTTTTTATACCTGAGTTTCGGCTGTAAATTCCAAATATTTTCTCATTATTATAAAATCGTCGTATTGCTTATGAAACCTATAGAGACGTCGTCTTTTATGTTTCTTAGGCGACGTCGGCATTTTGATGAAACCGCAGAGATTTTTAACTCTTACTTTCCTTATACTCTTTATGGATTTTACTAACATAGAGGCTAGGTGGCGCGAGGTTTGGCAGAAGGAAAAGGTATTTCAACCAGATCCAAAAAAAGGCAAGAAGAAAAAATTCATAACTGCAGCTTTTCCTTATCCTAATTCGCCACAGCATATAGGCCATGGAAGAACTTATACTACCGCAGACATTTACGCACGCTATTTACGTATGGTTGGTTACAACGTGCTGTTTCCAATGGGTTTTCACGTAACTGGTACGCCGATTATCGCGATGGCTAAGCGCATAGCGGATAAAGACGAAGATGTGCTTAAAGTATTCGAAGAAATATACGGAATAAGCAGAGAAAAGGCAGCTAAGCTAACAAAACCAGAAGATTTGGTTATGCATTTTTCAAAAGAGATAGAACAAGGAATGCATGAAATGGGTTATAGCATAGATTGGCGCCGCAAGTTTTACAGTTTTGATAAGAGATTTAATAAATATATCAGATGGCAATTTAGCAAGCTCAAGCAACTTGGTTACCTTGTGCAAGGCGAACATCCGATTGCATGGTGCCCTCGAGACGGGCAGGCAGTTGGCGGGCATGATACACGCGGGGATGTTGATCCAGAACTAAAGGATTTCACAACAATAAAATTTGGATATAAAGATGGATATTTGCTGACTGCAACGCTCAGACCAGAAACAATTTATGGTGTAACTAATATCTGGATTAATCCGGACATAGCACATGTAAAGGCAAAAAGCAAAAAAACTGGCGAGATTTATTATGTTGCAAAGAAAGCTTTTGAAAAAATGAACGCGCAAGGTTTTGAACTTGAGATAATCGAGGAGCTTAAAGGAGAAAAAATAATCGATGAGAAAACGCAGGCCAAAAATCTGGTCACTGGACAGAATGTACCGCTTTATCAGGCGCCGTATGTAAAAGATGATACTGGAACCGGCATAGTTATGAGCGTTCCATCGCACGCACCATACGATCACATTGCTCTCTTAGATATGGGTATAAAACTGGATTATCAGCAGATAATAAAGGTCGAAGGATACAGTTTCATGGCTAAAGAGCTTATAGAACAGCGCGGCGTAAAAAATCAAAATGATCCAAGGCTCGAAGACATTGTTAAAGAAGTTTACAAAAAGGAAATTCTTACTGGCGTTATGGTTGCCGGGCCTTATAAAGGAGAACGCGTTTCGGTTGCGATTGAAAAAACCAAAAATGATTTGTTTAATAAAAAACTAGCGATAACTTTCTGGGAGATTGATAATAAGCCTGTTTATTGCCGTTGCGGCGCTGAAGTTGTTGCAACTATACTCAAAAATCAATGGTTTATTGATTATGGAAACGAAAAATGGAAGCAGCTTGCCAAACAGTGTTTAGAACAAATTATTATCATTCCTGAAAAATCACGCGGGGAATATTTATATGCGATAGACTGGTTTAAGCAAAAGGCATGCGCTCGAGCCAGTGGTTTAGGCACGCGCTTTCCTTTCGATGAAAAATTAATGATCGAGGCACTTTCTGATTCGACAATTTATATGGCGTTTTATACATTCGCGCATTTGCTTGATGGCATTGATGAGAAAGATTTAAATGAAGAGTTTTTTGATTTTGTGCTCTTGGGAAAAGAACCAAAAGATAAAAAATTAAAGACTAAATGTAATGGCCTAAGAGAAAGTTTTCTGTACTGGTATCCGTGCGATTCCAGACATAGCGCTGGAGACTTAATAAGAAACCATCTGCCATTTTATATTTTCAATCATGTTGCTATTTTTGATCGCGAGCAATGGCCTAAGCAGATAGTTACTAATGGATTTGTACTAATGGATGGCAAAAAGATGAGCAAGAGCATGGGGAATATTCTCCCGCTGCGCAAGGCGATTCGTGAATATGGAGCAGATGTTATTAGGTTTTCGATAGTAAGCGGTGCGGACTTAACGCAAGATACTGATTTTAACAAAAGCGTTGCTGAAGGAACAAAAAGCAGATTAGAATTTATTGCAAAGCTGGTTGATGAAGCCAAAAAAGAGAAAATAAAAGAAAAAGGCAATGTTGATAAATGGCTTGAATCAAGATTAAACAGAAAAATAAAACTCGCAAAGGGATATTACGAAAAATTCGCAATTCGCGAACTTGCATTAGAAATATTTTATGATTTGGTAAATGATTTGCATTGGTATCTTAAGCGAACCAATGAACCAAAATTGAAGGAACTCTTAAAAATATGGAGCACCTTAATCGCGCCAATAATGCCACATGTAGCTGAAGAATTTTGGCATGTTTTAGGCGGTAAAGAACTAGTAATTAATGCCAAGTTCCCAGAAGCAGATGAGAAAAAAATAGATGAGACTGTTGAGAAGGGTGAGAATTTAGTAAAAGAAACAGTTGGAGATATTGAAAATGTAATTAGACTAGTTGGCAAGCAGCCACAGAATATTTACATTTACACTGCGGGCGCATGGAAGCATAAGCTTTATGATATAATAAAAAACGAGAAGACATTTGATAAAGTAATGAAACTCACAGCTCAAGACCCAGAACTCAAGACAAAGATGAATGATGTTCAACGAGTTACAAAGCAATTAATAAAAAACGCCCACTCCTTGCCAGCAACACTTAGCGAAAAAGAAGAATATGAAACATTGAAAAACGCTGAAGAATTTTTCAAGAAGCAGTTTAACTGCGAGGTTTTTGTTCTTAAAGATAGCGATGGAAAACATGACAAGGCCAAGAACGCGCTGCCGAATAAACCGGCTATTGTTTTGGAATAGCTAGAAGTTCTTCGATTTTAGCAATAAATTTTTCTGCAAATGAAAGAAAGCTTTTTGCTTCATCTTCATTGATCTTTTTTTCATCAACCATTTTTACCACCCCTAACCTTTTATCGTCTTCTTAGGAGGCACTACTCTTCCAGCGGGCTCTGCTACAGTTGGCACTGGCCTCGCAGTCAGTTTCGTCGAATCGCTGATTACACCATCCCCTGCAAGAGGATTTGAATCTGCTGCTTTCCTTGCTTCAATTCTTTCCCTGACTTTTATTGCAATTTTACAATCTGGAGATGTGAACGCAGCTTCGGGCCTTTCATAATGTTTGGTTCGTAGTCCCTGTGAATACGGACTCGTGTCATCAATTAGAAGTTCTAATACACCAAAAAGCGCTTCTTTGCTTTCTACCCCGTTATCTTCCAGACACTTCAAAGTGGCGCCCAATTTTTTTAGACGCTCTTCTTGTTCCGACTCGTTCCCACTACTGATTAGTGTAACGTTGAATCCGCATTCCTCGGCTATTTTGAGTTTGTCATGAAGAACCTGATTAAGCTCGCCATCCGGACCAATTAGTGTTCCATCAACATCTACAAAAATTCCTCTTTTATCCCACTTGCCTAATTCAACTGTCTTGTCTCTTTCAGCGAGTGTACGTTCTATGGCAGCCAGCTCATCATGCATTACCCCTAAAACATCTTTACCAAGTACCTCATGTAAATGTCGTCCTTGGCCGTTCCTAAAAAGTTCGGCTATGAATTCACGCAATGTACTTGCTTCACAAAATATGCTCTTGCCTTTAAATAGCGTCCTCACTCTTTCATCAGAAAGTATTTCTGGTTTGAACCTAAGCGATTTATCAAGATCATCGATCGAAGCAGTTTGTAAATTCACATCGCCCAATGTTCCAATAAACCTGTCCATGCAGCCAAGCTCTTTAAATTTAAGAGCGCGTTTAATGCCTTCCTCAGTTATCTGAATTGCAATTGGTTGAAGTTCTTGGTGGAGATCTCTTTCAAAGATATGGCTGATACTGTGGCTCCAGAATTTGAATTCGTTAACATCAATTGTCTGTTCACTAGTTATCCAATCAGCAAGAGCTTGAACAAGGTTTCTGTATGTTCCGAGCTGTGGAATTAGTCGAGACATGAATCGCTCATATATTAATGCGCTTTCTGAAAATGAAATGCCACGGTTAAATAATCTTTCCCATGTTTCACTCGCTTCTTGCAGTATTTTATCTTTTGCTTGCTGCCCAAATAGTTCAGCTAATGCAGCTGCTACTCCTAGTGTTCCATCTTTCCTTACCATCTCAGCAAGCGTTTCGTCACTAATCTTCTCATCCATTTTTATCACCAACTATAACTATTCTATCAGACTATTTAACATCTTTCACTAAAAAACGCAAAGAAACCGAAAAATATATAAATAAATTAGGATAATTAATATAATACACAAAATAGAGTCATGTTGATCTTTTACATGTATAATATGTATTTATAAATATTTACACATAATATAATTATTGGTGATTTAATGACTACAATGACATTGGCTATATCTGCAGAACTAAAGGAGAAGCTTGAGGGGTTCCCAGAAATAAACTGGAGTGAAGTTGCCAGACAGGCATTTGTACAGAAAGTCAAGGATCTGGAGTTTCTAAAGCAGTTCAAAGCTGAAAGCAAAATGACAGAAGAAGAAGCATTAAGACTTGGGAGAGAAGTAAGAAAAGGGATCTCAAAAAGAGTTAGGAACGAGGAGTAATATGGATATCGTAATAGATGCCAATATTCTATTTGCAATAATCATACGAAGGGGCATCACCGAACGCATTCTATTTTCTGATGAGTTACATTTATATGCTCCAGAATATCTAATCTTAGAATTTAAAGAGCACAAAGAATATTTGTTAACTCTTACAAATAGATCTGAAGATGAATTTCTAAGATTAATAGAGGTTTTGGAACGAAGAATAGAACTTATTCCAACTTCAGAATTTAAACAGCATGTCCAGGCCGCAGAAGCACTGGTTTCTGATAAAGATGATGCGGTATATCTTGCGGTTTGTCTTGCCAAGAGAATGCCTTTATGGAGTAATGACAATCATTTTACCAAGCAAGATAAAGTTAGAGTTTTCACTACTCAAAAGTTAATTAAGTATCTTGCATTAGATGAAACAGAATCCTAGGTACAACTATGAAATTAGACAAAAAAGACAAACAACTGCTTACTTTGCTCTATCTAAATTCCAGAGCAAGCTTTATCGAGATGGGCAAAAGGCTTAAACTTAGCGGCGCTTCGGTAGAGCGAAGAATGCGGCAACTAAAAGAAGCAGGAATCATTTCACTGTTATTTGCAGATGTAAACCTGGCAAAGCTTGGGTTTAAGGCATACAGACTGTATTTCAAATTCGACGCAATAGACGTAAAGACTGAACAACAAATCATCGACGTATTTGAATCTTACGAAAGAACGCTCTGGGGTGTTATTAGCGAAGGTGAATACGATGTACTATGGCGCATAATTGCGAAAAATGAGATAGATGTTGAAAACGCAGCGGTGATTATGATTGAAAAATTCGGAACAAAAATAGTTGAGAAAACGATTGTAACTACTACTTATCAAACGTATCTTGCATGGAATAAGGCGCTGGGTGGGGAGAGACATCCAGAATTGCCTATCGAGAAGATGGGTGAGATAGAGAATGTTGACACCACTGACATGAAATTACTTTCAGCGCTTTACACAAATGCAAGAGAAACTACGGTAAATCTTGCCAAATTAATTGATCTTACGCCAGATGCAGTGCAATATCGTATTAAGCGACTTACTCAAAAAAACGTTATACTTGGATATACAGTTTGGTTTGACGCAAAAAAACTTGGATTCAACTATTATAAGATTTTAATAGGATTTAGAAGCATAACCAAGGAAAGGGAAACCCAGTTCTTAAATTTCTGCATTGAAAATGATAGTATAGTATTTCTAAACAAAACAATTGGAAGCTGGGATATTGAATTAGACATAATTGTTCGTGACAATAGCGAATTGCACGAGTTTATGCGAGAGATTAAAACTAAGTTCGGAGAAATTATTGGAAAACATACTTTCATATCTGCAGTCGAAGAAAGAATGTTAAATCCATTGAGAGGAGAATTATGAACCTAGTCGACATTCTAAAATCAAAAATTCCAAAAAGCAAACTTGCCTTTGTACCGCGCTCTTTTGATCTTATTGGCAGCATTGCTGTTGTCAACATAAAGCCAGAAGTTAAAAAATACGAGAAAGAAATTGCAAAAGCAATAATGCAACTTCATAACCCAGTGAAAACTGTTTTAAAAAAAGCAAGCACTATGCACGGCGAATATCGCGTTCGTAAAGTAAAATTTATTGCTGGCGAAAAGAGCACTGAAACATTGTATAGAGAGAATAATGTAGCGATAAAACTAGATGTTGCAAAAACATATTTTTCTGTGCGGCTGAGTCATGAACGTGAACGCATTGCTGCTTTAGTTAAGGATAAGGAAAACGTTTTAGTAATGTTTGCTGGCGTTGGACCATTTGCTTTGGTTATTGCAAAAAAATACCCCAAAGTAAATGTTGTTGGCATTGAATTGAATCCAAATGCTGCAAAACACTTTGAAGAGAATATCGAACTTAACAAATTGACAAATTGCACAGCCATTTGCGGTGATGTTAGGAAATTTATTTCAAGAAAATTCAAGAATTGGGCAAACAGAATTTTAATGCCCTTGCCTAAAAGCGCTGAGACGTTCTTGGATGTTGCTTTCAAGGCTGCAAAAAATAATGCAATTGTGCACCTTTATAATTTTGGAGCAGAAGAAAACGCTTTCGAACAGGTAAAACAAAAGATAAATAAAGCTGCGAAAAAATCTAAGGTCAAAATAAAAATTCTAAATGAAAATATAGTTCGACCTTACGCCCCGCACATAGTACAGGTTTGTGTGGATTTTAAAATTAAAAAATAAAAATCTGGGGCCGCATTGAACGGATAATTCCAATCCTGCAGAAACCGGTGCATCCGATTACATTGGTATAGACCGGCCATTCCGTTAACCGCATGCGATCCCAAAGAAACCGCACTATATAAAACGAATTCTGAGTATTTAAATGCTCCCTAAAAAACTTAGACAAGTGACTAATATTAGACGTTTGTCAAACTTTTCTTAAATCACAAGACTTATAAGCATAAGTTAACACAATTAGATTTATGACACGACTGCTTTCAACTTTAGAGAGAACTACTGGAGTTTACTCGACATCAGCAGATAGACCTTATTTTGGAAGATATAAAAGAGAGGAAATAAAAGAAGTTAGAAAACCAGATGTAATCGTGGGGAAGGTTGAAGACTTAAAAAAAGCCTGGGTAGCGTACAAATATACCAATCTAGGTAACTATCCTAATGAAGAAAAAAAGTGTTTAGAAATAATAAAAGGGATGCAATACTCAGCAAAGGACGTAGAAAATTTCAGTATTGCATTGGCTGAGTTCCAAGATGATAAAAACTTTGGCCAAAAAGCAGGTTTTTTCTTAAGTGTACTTATTAACAACTGCCAAGATGAAAGTTACGTGATACATACGAGACACTTGCATGTGGAAATTTCTTACATTGGGTTTCAGAATACAAAGGATATAACAATCGACGGGGGCGCGTGTTGGGTCGGGTGGCGAATGCAAGGAGGAAGAATTATAGTTAATGGAGATGTCAACCACCTAGTTGGACATGAGATGCAAGACGGGGAGATACATATTAATGGTTCATGTGAAAGTATTAGCACTAAAATTTCGGGAGGAAGAATATATTACAGAGAAAAACTAGTTTACCCAAAATAGGATAACTTAATCTTTGAAATTAATAAACCCTTAATGCCCTGCCTAAAATAAAGAAAGCCAACATGCCTAGCGTAATTGGCGGAAGCGCTGGCAATACTACTTTTTTGCGCATAGCAAAATACATTAACAAAATTATCGCGACGCAAGCGCCAATGAAGATAAATAGCGAGGCCAATGGGGAAAGTGATAAAGCAGATACCTCAAACATTACTGGAGCAACAATGTCTCCAGTGCCAAGATCGATCCTATTACGCTCGCCTTTTTCGCTAAAGCGAGGCTGCCCTTCTTTAACACTTGCGCTTACTGTAAATGCAAGATCGCTTTTTATTAAAACCTCTGCCATTTTTACCATATGCTTAGTTTTGAATACGGCGATAAAATCATAAATCGAAAGCAGCAGAAGCATAATGATAACCGGCATGATACCGAGAGAGATACCGAATATTACGCCAACTCCTGCCGTAGCCAGGATCGCTGCTGCATTTTTTAGCTTAGATAAAAAGAATTTGGCAATCGCGAAAATTATCCCAAGTGCAATACTGATAGCCATAGCTTGTTCATATCCATAAGTCAATGACCTAAATACAGCGTAAAATACTATAGAACTAGAAGTAGAAATCATCAATACCTCAAGCAAACGAAATAACATTGCACCTTTGTAGAAATGTATTATTGTCATTATTACGATTGCACCTATAAGAACATAGATAAAAAAGTAAACGGCATTGAATACATCCTCGCTGTTCTCAGTGATCACAAATTGCTGGACATACGGATTTACTTTTATATCTTTGATAATAATTCCGGCGGTGAATAGACCAATAAGCTGGGCTAAAGTGAAAAATAATAGAATTTGGAATAGAAGTTTCATAAATTTATATAGATGAGATTATTTAAGTTACTTTCTCTCTCCAACTAATCGCACATACCCATGCTCTTTTTCGTAAAGCTCGCCTCTTCTAAGAAGTTCAGTTAGTATTTTTCTTGCTTCTTGTGCATCTATGCCATATTTGGCAGCATCACCGATTACTTTCTCAACATTAGCACTATCTTCTTTACGAAGATGTTCTTTGATTATTTCAAGTACAGTATCAACTTTTTGCATTTTTTCTCGCTCGCTTTTTGGTTTGCCAGTTGCAACAACATCTACATCAAACATGCCTGTTGCGCGATCAGTCATTACCTGGCGCATAACATAATTCATTAATGAAATCGCAGTATCAGCATCTCTATCATCTACCGTAGCACTCAATCGCATCTTTGCATTTGCTTCTGCTAAGCGCACCAAACCTTCTAAATAACGAGGAGTAATTGCAACTGAACCAGTTCCTTTGCTACGACGACGAAGATCAACATAAAATTCTTTTATTTTATCAATCGCAACCTGAGTCAATTGTGGAAAGACGCTGCGCCTTGCGTATGCGATATATTTTCTTAAGGTATCTTTTTCGATTGCTGGCTGCTGTTCCTGCTCGGATTTTCTACCCATATGCGCTGATAGAATATGCTGCGCTAACTTTGCATCTTTCTCTTCATCTAAAACATCCACGATTGGGAATATCAGGTCAAAACGAGACATTAATGTTGGCGGGACTTCGAACTGCTCTGCAAGATTTTTATTCTGGTCAAACCTTCCGTATTTTGGATTTGCAGCTGCGAGTATCGCGGTTTTTGTTTTGAATTTTGCAACAATGCCTGCCTTTGCTACGCTAATATGCTGACCTTCCATTGCCTCGTGCAATGCAGCGCGATCTTCGTCTTCGATTTTGTCAAACTCATCAATTTGCGCGCTACCACCGCTGGCAAGCACGAGCGCGCCTGCTTTTAAGGTCCAACCACCTTCTCCAAGCTCGTCTTTCTCGGCGCTAACAGTAAGTCCGGCAGAGCTCACGGATTTGCCGCTAACATAAATGCTTTTAGGTGCAAGTTCTGAAACGCTCTGCAAAAATCGACTATTATGGACAAATATCCCACTCGCAATAAAGTTATGAACATCGTTAACTTGAAGGTCGTATACCCATTCGCTATTGCGAGCCACTTTTTCTTTTTTAACTATCTTGTCCCAGAAAATATCAGTGTTTGAAAGTTCTTCTAATATTTTAATTAGAATAGAATTTCCTCCAATTTCAGATTCCTTCTGCCTAAAAGCTGCAACAATCTTCTTAAGAGAGTTATAAGATGGATTTCGATCGCCCCTCTCAAAATGCCGGTAAGTAGACCGCGGCACTCCGCATTTAAATTGACTTAAGCCTAGGGATAACCTTATATCTTTAAGTATTTTTGATAACCCTGGAACAACGTCAATATTTGTATTGGATTTCTCTGGTATCAGAGATTTCTTTTTTGTTTTATTCGGATTAGTGAAACCTATATTAGAAAAATAAAGTTTTGCGTTCTCGCCGCAAAGAATCAGCCTAAAATATTTAGTTTTTTTATGGTTTTTTGCATTTGTCGCACGGGCATATGTAGGATGTAACTGGGAAAGTATGCCAAAACGAAGCAATAATAGTTGAACCTGTTTTAGTAATTTCTCACTTGCAGAAGAAACTACAATTCCATCTTTAGAAACATGCGCTTCGCAGTCAAAATAAGCTTTTATAAATTCTTTTAATATTTCATTTGGACTTTTCATAATTTCCAAAGGCACAAACTTATTGAAAGAATCTTTAACTACGCCTAATTTTTCTAAGACTGATCCTAAATCAATAGAAAAAGCTGTTGCAACAAAGGTTATGCTATCCTTAGTTTTTATAGTATATTTAAGCCCAAATGACTTTAGGATACTACGAAAGTCCTCAATAAGTGATTGCTCGCTATTTGTCAAACTAATCTCATAGGAGGTAGTTCTCCTGACATAACCATCACCAATAAGATAACCTAAAAATCTTGCGAACTTCTGATCGAGATGATCTGGCAAAGTTAAGGAATTTGCATTAGTTTTTCCATGTTTAAAAGTAGGAAGTTTTTGCAAGCACCCGTCTATTTTTAGTCTATGCGGCGTAGCAATAAAATCTTTAACATT
>JAHFGR010000015.1 GCA_023247345.1 Microcaldota archaeon
GGCGCATGACCGATTACAAAAATCCGTTTTTTATTCTGGAGTTAGCTAAAAAACTTAAGGATGAGCATTTTGTAATGGTTGGGCGGGGTAATCTTTCTGATAAAATAAAATTAGCTTCCAAGAACTTGGGTAATGTCGAAATTATTGATTTTGTAGATGAGAAAGAAGAGTTATATAAGAACTATTATGGAAAGGCGAAGGTACTGGTACACCCTCCATATCACGAACCTGTAGGTTTTGTCATAATCGAAGCACTTTCAACTTCTACGTCCGTTCTGGCATCTGTGAATGTAGGTGCATCTGGTTTTTTACCTGATGAATGGACAATAAAAGGGTATGAAATTGAAGACTGGGTCAATGCGATAAAAAAAATTGACGATTCAAGCATTAAGAAGGCAGAAAGAACTTTCGAGACGGAAAACCTGAATATAAACAGCATATATTTTAAAAAAGCTGCCGCTGATATTAGGAATTTTATGGATAGTAAAGGTTGGTTCACTCACAGATAATGATTGACTTTTGCAGCTTTTAATATTTATCTGCAGCTACTTTCTCATAATCTATCAGGTTCTTGTTTTTGGCATACCAATCGTATAATTCCTTGATACCATCATCTACATCAGTAAATTTGAAGTTTTTTATTTCTTCTTTTAGCCTGCCATTATCTCCGCTGTACTCTGGGTTTATGCCTTCGTTTTTTACAATAATGTCAACATTTTTTCCTGATATCTTTTTGACTTTCTTTGCAAGTGTCAGAAGATCTATTGATTTATCTGGAGTGATATTGTAGTACTTGTAATTGCCAATGTTTTCGATAAAATAATCCATTATTCTGACAAGGTCATTAACATAGATATAATCGAAAAAAACATTTTTGTTGGTTATTGTGATGGGCAAATCAAATATCGTTTTACATATTGCATTAGAGATAAATCGTATCTCGTAGTCTTCGTATTTTCCATAGCAGCCGAATATCCTAAGGACTACTACGCCATCCAGTTTCTCTAGATATTTAGAGCATACATATTTGTAAAAACCGTAATCATCTTTAGGGATCGAATTACCAAAAAAATCCTCTTTAACCTTACAAAGTCGGTTATCTTTACCATATTCAGCTCCACTACCAATACTTATCATCCTTTTGAAATGCTTGCTACAGCGAACGATATTGAAAAAAATTCTGAGGTTCGTACCAAAGAGGTCTTTATCAGTACGAACTTTGTGGTTTACCCCAATTGCAGCAGTATGTACAACAACATCAAAAGCGTGAGATTTTATATAATCTTCAACTGCCTCCATATCTTCAAGGTCGAGTTCACTGTGAGTTGGTGCAGAAATATCATGTTTTTCATAGAGTTGTTCAAGAATATTTCGACCTATGAATCCGTTGCCGCCGGTCAAAAAAATGTTTTTTTTAGCCATGTACTCACAGAAATGTCAGGTAATACAAAATCTAAACATGGTAGCCATTGTAAGACCAAGTTCTGATTATACTATTCTGTCTTAGTTTTTGAATGTTGTCTGTACCACGGAATGGTTTCTCTTAGTCCGTTCTCAATGGAATACCTTGGTTCCCAGTTAAGCAACTTCTTTGCCTTTTCGCTGGACAGGTACTGTTTCTTGATTTCTGCAGTGACCTCATTGAGCACCACTGGCTCAAGTTTCGAGTTCATCTCTTTCAAAATTATCTTAGCCAGTTCTAGTACAGTAATCTTGTTTTTGGTACTGAAATTGAATGCCTCACCTACAATTTCCTTTTTTTCCATATTTTCTGCAAGACGTAAATAGGCTTCTGCAGCGTCTTTCGCATAAATATAGTCGCGTACATATGTGCCATCACTTCTTATAGTAGGCTGTTCTCCCAAAAGTATTGATCTAATTGTTCCAGGTATTATCCTATTAAAATTAAGGTCTCCAGGACCGTATATATTGCCACATCTTGCTATGCAAACCGGCAGCCCGTAAGTATGATAATATGATTGCGTAATAAGATCTGAACAGCTTTTGGAAACATCATAGGGGTATCTCCCCTGAAGTGGCGTCTCCTCGGTGTAGGGTAGTTTTTCCTGATCTCCATAAGCTTTATCTGAAGATGCAACTACGACTCTTTTTACCAGCTTTGAATTTCTGCATGCTTCAAGGACATTCCAAGTTCCTTCTATGTTGGATTTAAATGTTGAAATCGGAGAGCGCTTTGCAGTGCCAACTATTGTCTGGGCGCCCAGATGCATTACTGTATCTATCTCGTATTCGTTTATTGTTCGTTCAACTTCATAATAATTTTCCAACTCGCCCCTTGCTACATTGGTTTTTTTCAAAACACTTGTTTCGAATAATCTAGAGGAAGGTACCTCGTCTCTCATGAGTATGGTTAAATCTGCTCCTTTCTCAGACAGTATGCCAACTAGCCACGAACCCAAAAGGCCAGATCCACCTGTAATCAAAACATTCTTTTGAAACCAAAAATTTTTCATTTATTTCCACACCTTCCATGGCACTTTCCCAGAATCCCACATAGAATTAAGATCTACATAATCTCGATAAGTATCCATAGCATGCCAGAAACCTTCATGTTTAAACATAGAAAATTGTTGCTTTTCTACTAACTTTCTAAAAGGTCCGGATTCTAAAACATAAGTATCTGTATCTTCAAGATAATCGAATATCTCTCTTTTAAATGCAAAAAAACCACCACTAACATAATCAAAAAGAACAGGTTTTTCAACAAAGTCTTTTATTAAAGAATCCTTTCCGGGTTTTATCATACCCCATCTTGAATGAGGGTGCACTGCAGTTAAGGTAGCTATGGTATTCTGTTTTTTATGAAAATCATAAAGTTCCTTAATGTTGAGATTTGATAAACCATCTCCATAAGTAGCAAGAAAATTATCTCCTTGTATATATTTTTCAATCTTTTTTATCCTAGCGCCAGTCTGAGCTTTTAAACCAGTCTCAGCAAAAGTTATATTCCAATCCTCTTCAACATTTCCGTGATAGAATACCTCTTTTGCATGGTTTTTTAGATTTATAGTGAAATCATTGTGCATTAACCCATGGGATACAAAAAACTGCTTTATTATTTCACCTTTATAACCGAGACAGAGAACAAAATCATTAAAACCATAATAAGAGTATGTCTTCATAATATGCCAAAGAATTGGCATTCCACCTATTGTGACCATGGGTTTTGGTTTATACTCTGTCTCTTCTCGTAAACGAGTTCCTTCTCCGCCACATAAAATAACTACCTTTGGCTTTTCCATATTAGTCACCAGAACAAGATTATTTAATATCAGTAAAGGTTTTTATAATATAACTTTCGACATCTTGTAATCCCAAACCACTTTTTTCTCTAAGATACTTGTGGCTACCTATATATTTGCAAAAAGAATCCGGTAAGCCTATTCTTCTAAACACTACCTGCTTTTCATATTCTGCTAAAATCTCTGCAACTGCAGTACCTAATCCACCAATAACACTATGTTCCTCTATAGTAAAAATTGCCTTTACCTTCTCTGCAAATTTTATTATAGCATCTTTATCTATTGGTTTGACCGTATGCATACTTATAAGTCCAACTGAGATCCCTTTTTTATTTAAATTCAAGCAAACAATTTTCGCAAGATCTAAAGTATTGCCAGTAGATATGATAACTAGATCATCACCATCAATAACTAAAATAGATTTTCCTATTACAAAATCAGGTTTAATTTTATGAACAATCGGATCTCCACCCCTACCAAGTCTTATGTAAACTGGGCCAGGGTGTTTATAAGCGGCTTTAGTAGCCAAATCAGTTTCAATAGGATCTCCAGGACAAATAACAACCATATTAGGTAAAGATCTCATAATAGAAATATCCTCTATAGAATGATGGGTTGGCCCTAGAGAACCATAAACCAGACCACCACCAGAACCAACTAATTTAACATTGGCATTTTGGTAGCATACATCATCCCTAACTTGCTCGAAACAACGCATAGTTACAAAAGGAACTATTGAATATGTGAATGCAATTTTTCCAGACAAAGCTAGTCCGGCAGCTATACCGGTCATATTTGCCTCAGCTACGCCAACATTAATAAACTTGGTTGGAAAATCATGTTGAAAAGTTTCAAAAACACTATATCCCATATCCCCGCTTACCAAGAAAACATTTTTATCATTTTTAGCTATTTCATATAGCGCCTTGACAAAAGAATTTCTCATTTCTGATCCAGCTCCTTAAGCGCCTGATTATACTGAACAGAATCAGGTGATTTATAATGCCAATCGAGTTGATTTTCCATAAACGAAATGCCTCTTCCCTTAATTGTATGGGCGATAACAACACTCGGTTTATTTTTTTCGAATGGAACGTTTGATAATGCATCCAATAACTCTTCTGTATTATGACCATCGACTTCTTTTACTGCCCATCCGAACGAGCGCCATTTATCTGAAAAAGGCTCGAGATCCATAACATCCTTAACAAAACCAAAGCTTTGTATTTTATTATAATCTACAATTGCAATAACATTGCCCATTTTATAATGACCCGCAGCCATTATCGCTTCCCAAACAGAACCTTCATCACATTCTCCGTCACTCATTAAAACAAAAATACGATGATCTGATTTATCTATTTTTGCTGCAATGGCCATACCTAACCCAAGAGAAAGACCATGCCCTAGAGAGCCTGTAGATGCCTCAATACCTGGAGCTGTACCCAAGGTAGAATGACCGAATAGTTTCCCTCCATCTAGATAAAACTCACTAAGCAAAGTTGGAGGAAAAAAACCTCTCTCAGCCAAAACTGCATAAAGACCAGTACAACCATGACCTTTACTAAGTATAAAACGATCTCTATTTGGATCATGTGGAGACTTGGGATCGATTTTAAGTATTTTAAAGTATAACACTGTAAGAATTTCAACTATGGAAAGCGCAGTACCTGCGTGTGAAGATTTGGCTTTAGTTACCATCTCAATAATTTTTTTTCTTATATTTTTAGCATGCTCTTTCAAATGCTCTTCCATAAATGCACCTAGATAAATAATATAAATTAATATATAAACGTGAGAATATTAAATATATACGTATAATCTTCAGATATGAAAATTCTAATGATAACAACTGATTTTCCATATAGAACAGATGATGGAACGATTATTCAGGGTGGCGGAAGTGAATGTGTAGCCCAATTAGTTGGGGCCCTAATAAAAAGGGGCTTTGAAATTGTAATTTTGACAAGGAAAGAACGAAAATACGCAAAAGAACTGTTCGATATAAAAATATACAGAACCAGATCTATAAATTTAGGATTTAGGGAAAGTAAAATAACACACTCAGTAACTGCATTAGCACCTGCCCTGAATATAATGAGAAAAGAAAAACCAGATATAATACATTCTCATAATCCACCTGCTGCACTAGTTGCAATAGCTTGCGCAAAGTTATTTAAAAAACCGCATATTCTTACGATGCATGGACCGTGGAGTGGAGTTAGAATTAAAAAAATAACAAAAACAATTGCAAGGCTAATTGAAAAATTCGCGGTAAAAAATGCAGACATAGTTACCTGTGATTCAGTTGCACTAAAACAAGATATGGATTACAGTTACAAAATAAATGCACGCGCAATACAAAATGCAATAGAAGCAGCTAAGTTTAAGATAATAAATCAGAAATCTTCCAGAAAGAAGTTGGGAGTAAAAACAAAAGATAATATTGTGCTTTTTACTGGGAGATTTGTAGCAGAAAAGGGTTTGCATAATCTACTTGAAGCAGCTAAAAGTCTACTAAATAGATACAATAATTTAACTTTTTTACTTATTGGTGGAGGATTTGATGAGCATATTATAAAGGATTGGCTTCGAAAAAATTCAAGTTATAATAATAAGATAATTGTTATTCCATTCCTAAAAAAAGAGATGATGAACTACGCTTACAGAGCTGCTGATATATTTGTATTGCCATCTCTTGCAGAAGGATTAAGCAGATCGCTTATGGAAGCTATGGCATGTGAAATCCCATGCATTGCTACTTCTGTAGGTGGCAACACAGAATTATTAAAAGATGGTAGCGGTCTTTTAGTAAAATCAAATAACTCTAGTGAACTGGCAAAAATAATAGAAAAACTGATAACCGATAAAAAACTTGCAAAGAAATTTGGAAAAGAAGGTAGAAAAACAGTAGTAAAGGATTTTTCAGTAGAAAAAAGAGTAAATGAGTTTATCAAAATATATAACTCAGTGATATAATGTGCGGCATAGCAGGATTTTTTGGTTTCGAAGATAAAACTCTAATAAAAAAAATGCTCGATAGGATAGTGTACAGAGGTCCTGATGATAGTGGTATTTATATAGACAAAAATATTTGTCTTGGTAATAGGAGGTTAAGCATAATAGATGTAGCCGGCGGAAAACAACCTATTCATAACGAAGATGAAACTATTTGGACAGTTTATAATGGCGAGATATACAATTATTTAAACCTAAAAAAAGAATTAGAAGAAGCTGGCCATAAATTTTATACACAAAGTGATACAGAAGTATTAGTTCACGCTTATGAACAATGGGGCAAAGATTTTGTAAAAAAACTTAGAGGTATATTTGCATTCGCGATTTACGACACCAAAAATAAAAAATTAATATTAGGTAGAGACGAGGCAGGAGTCAAGCCACTTTATTATACATTATTGAAAAATTCTATAATATTTGGCTCAGAAATAAAGTGTATCCTGGAACATAAAGAAGTTAAGAAAATGATAAATAAAAACGCTCTGGATTGTTATTTTACTTTTAATAGTGTACTTGGAGATGAAACACTTTTTGAAGGTATAAAAAAACTACCTCCAGCGCATATACTAGTTCATGATGGAAAAAAACTAAAAATTGAAAGATACTGGAGATACCAGCTAGAACTAGAAGAAATTTCACCTTCTGTAGCAGAAAAAAGAATTCTTGAATTAATAAAAGACGGCATAAAAAGTCAGCTTATGAGTGAAGTGCCACTTGGTGCCTTTCTATCAGGTGGTATAGATTCAAGCACTGTTGTAGGAATCATGAGTAAAATGTTGGACAAACCAGTCAAAACTTTTACTGTTGGATTTAGGCAAGAAAATGATGAGTTAGAATATGCTAAAATAGCAGCTGAAGAATTCGGAACGGATCATCATGAGATATTTGTAGAGGATAGTGATGTCATAAAAATATTGCCAACGCTGGCTTATCATTTTGATGATTTAAGCGCAGATGCAGCTATGGTACCTACATATTTAGTATCAAAATTCGCTAAAAAATATGTAACTGTTGTTCTTACTGGAGAAGGCGGAGATGAAATATTCGCAGGATATAATAGATATAAACCATTTAGCGATTTGCTTTTCTTTGTGCCCAAACAAATAAAGATGTCGATATTTAAAAATGCAATGACCGTATTTGATAAGGACTCAAAAGACAAGCTTTACTCTGAACAATTTCTTGATAATACTAAGAACATAAATAACTATAGTTTTTTAGACTATTATTTTAATAATAAAAATAACTTAAATAGTGCTCTATTGTTCGGCTTTGAAGAGATTTTGCCTAACCAGCTTTTAGCAAAAGTCGACAAAACAACAATGGCAAATTCAATTGAAGCACGCGTTCCACTATTAGATAAATATTTAGTAGAATACTCTGGAAGAATAAACTCTAATATGAAAATGAGGTTTTTAAATAATAAATATATATTCAAGAAAGCCGTTTCCCCGATTGTTCCAGAAATAATAAGAAAAAGAAAAAAACACGGTTTTGTTTCTCCTATTTCAAAATGGTTTAAAGAAGAGCTAGGTGATTATGCTATAGAGACTTTAAGCCAGAATGGGTTAATAGATAATTACGTAAAGAAAGAATACGTTGAGGATTTACTAAAGAAGGTTAAATCAGGAGGAAATAGAAAAGAAGTAAACAAAATTTGGGCGCTGTTAATGTTTAAATTATGGCTAGATAAATATTTTAACTAATTTTAATAATTATGGTACTATTGGTCTTGTTACTTCTGTACCTGCGCCTGCATTATATAAAATATCGATTTGCGCAGGAGTTAAAGCAACATTATAGACCCTAACGTCATCTATTAATCCATTAAGCCCTCCATTAGTAACGCTTGATATCAACCCGCCTACTCTTAAATCAACTGCTGGGTTAAAAATAGTAGATCTATCTCTGACTTCGGTAAGTGTGTTTACGCCATTTATAAATATTTTAACATAACTACCATCATAAAGTGCAACAAAGTGATACCATGGATCTGTAATTAAGGCGGTTGAGTAATCTACAGAATTAAATGTTACTTCAAAATCTGTCAAACCTATGGTTGTTATCGGTCTCAATGAAGTATCTCCACCAGCACGAATCATACCTAACAACCATCCTGTCCGCGTAGTAGCAGTAACCTTTCCAAAAATATTAAACGAACCTCCTCCTGGATCAACAGAAATTTTAAACCAAACTGCCATGGTTATTTGATCAACTGGATTCAATGATGGCGCATCCGGTACGGTAATACGACCAACACCATCAAGATAAATCGCACCGCCTATTCTACCATCAGGGTCCCAAGACACACCTGTTTCGCTCAACGTACCATCATTTCCATTACCAGAGTTATCAACGGCTGTAACACCGAGGCCCTCATTAAATTTAAGATGCAATATTGGGTTAGGCAATCTTGTTGCACATGCTCCTCCCTCGCAATCTTGTCCGACTGCACAAGGTAATATGGATTCGACTAATTCTGCACCGGCGCAACCAAACTCTCTAACAGTTAGGGTATCGAAACACTCGTCCGTTTCTACAGAACTAGGATTTGGCACCCCGTCTACCAATTCCCCAACTTCTGTCGTACCTGCTGTTGTTAAATCAAGTCCATCTGGATCTGAACAGTAAGGTACTACTGTTGGTCCGGCATCATCTGGGCCAGCATCTACAACTGGGTTACCTGCATCATCTGGGCCAGCATCTACAACTGGTTCTCCTGCATCACGTGGTCCTGTACCGACATCTCGTCCTGCATCGTCTGGACCGGCGTCAACATCAACGGGTGGTTGACCTGCATCACCTGTACCAGCATCTGCTACTATTATTGGTCCTGCGTCAACACCATCTGGACCAGCATCAACAGGGCATATTAATGGGCATGTATTTCCTGCATCAACCGGACCCATATCAGGTCGTCCTGCATCACGAGAACCACCATCTAATTGACCTGCATCGGAGACAACTTCGCCACCATCTGGTTTACCTGCATCTGCATCAGTATCTGATCCTGCGTCTTTCGAACTAGTATCAGAACAATTTCGCCTACAAATATTTCCTGCATCATGGTGCTCGTCTGGAGTGTTAGTATCAGAAATGCCCGCATCTCTACCATTAACTGATCTAGGATCGATAGATAACGTACATGCAACTGGCATTAAAGCAAATAATGCAACCTCGGCCCACACTGCACATCGCTTGAAGAAACCATCAGAACTAGAAGTTCTAGTAATATGCTCTGCAGTACGATGTGAGTCTCCTCTAAACAAATTTCTCATCTTAATCAGTATTATTTAGTTTATGTAACAAATTAAAAAGGTTAGCATTATAAGCCTTTTTGTATTTTTTTAATTCTTTCGTGTCCAGAAATAAAGTTACCTCGATAAACAAAAAAATAGCTCAATCTATAAATATTTTATGAATAGAAACATTTTTAACCATCTATTAACATCTAAAACGACAGAAAAGATGATGCCAACAATTATCCAAATTGTATTTTATAAAACTGTGCACTGACAATGCACAGATTTGTATATTATTAATGTGTAGTCTAAAATGTCTCATTAAAAATATCTTTCAAAATTCGCCCAATGTCTTTTGCCCGGCTTTGCTTTGCAGCTTTTCCACTTTTACACCAATTCTGCGCAATTCTTTTGTTGTTTGATCTAAAAGTTCTTTATAAAGTTCATGAACAACCCGCTTTATCTCGTCAATGTTGTTTGTTGGAAACTGTAATGTACGCGAACGACTCAATGTTTGTAATTCTTCGTCTATTGCAATTATACCAACTGTTTCGCATAAAAGATTGTGATCTTTCAATTCATTAACGATATCTTCTGTCAAGTAGTCGACGTCAGCTGCGAATTCGCTAAACTCTCGGGAATTTCTTTTTAACGTAGAGATTCTACTTATCTGCTTTTGATCTTGAATAATGCCAACTTCGCTGTCGTCTTCCCCACGTGCAGCACGAACAAGCCAAGCGCCAGTATTTTTTCCGAATTTTTCAACTATGTCCGTTGGATCATGATTTTTTAAATCAGATATTGTTCCAATACCCAGCGTTGCGAGAAATTCCTTTGTCTTCTTGCCAATACCAGGAATTTTATCAACATCCAAATAAGCTAGAAATGATTCGACCTCCTCTGGTTTTACGATTGTTAAGCCATCTGGCTTTTGAAAATCGCTCGCGATCTTGGCAACAAGCTTATTCGGTGCAATGCCAATGCTGCATGTGAGTTTTAATTTTTGCTTTATTTCGGTTTTAATCTTTTCTGCAAATTCGCGAGCTTTTTTATAATTTCTATCGCATTTTTTGCTGATGTCCAAAAATGCTTCGTCAATGCTCGCAGGCTCGAATTTATCAGCATAGTTTGCAAGGATTTCCATTGCCTTATTGGAAGTTTCAGAATAAAGTTGGTGGTTTGCTGGCAAGAATAAAGAATCAATACCCTTAAGCAAGCGCTTTGCGTTTATTATTGGCATTCCGGCTTTAACACCGAACTTGCGAGCTGCGTAATTAGATGTTGCAACTGCACCACTGTCTGCTGTGCGTCCAGAAAACATACATACAACAATTGCATTGCCTTTTGCTTCCGGACGCGCAGCCTCTTCTACCTGCGCGTAGAAATAATCAAAATCAATGTGAAGAATAATGCGCTGCATGAAAAGAATAAGGATGTGCAGGTTAATTTAACTTTTTCTATTCCGCTTTTTTATCCCTTTCTTTCCAAATCGAGGTTACTAGATGAAGTGCTTACATTAAACCGCTCGCGCCGAGACCAATGGGATAAAACTGTCCTTGAGAACAAGACTGTAGTACGCATTGTATAGAATTTTGTTCTGGTTTTCTTACTGTAGCGCTAGCGTGATTATCTTTTTTATGATCTTCTTTTCCGGAACCCATTGGACCGGATAGTAAAACTGTGCCAAAAATTGCTGTTCGCACAATCCTTTGAATAAATGGTTTTTTGATTTGTAAATTTGTTGCAATCATTTTTCGTTCCATCTCCGCTCCTTAAATTATTTATCCAAGCAAGTGCAATGAATTTGCCAATATTAATGTAGCAAATACAAGCGAAACAGTGTTGATTACTTTTATCAATGCGTTCAATGCCGGACCGGCAGTATCTTTTAATGGATCGCCAACAGTATCGCCAACAACCGCAGCCTTATGCGCATCACTTCCTTTTCCGCCATATAAACCAGTTTCTATCAGCTTCTTGGAATTATCCCATGCTGCGCCTGCAGTTGACATAAATATTGCTAAAAGCAAACCGCTCGCAATAACGCCAGCAAGCAAACCTGCCAATGCCTGCGCGCCAAGCAAATATCCAACTAAAAATGGCGCAACGACTGCCATAATGCCAGGAACAACAAGCTCGCGCAATGCGGTTTTTGTAGAAATATCAACGCATTTGGCATAATCAGGTTTTGCCTTTCCTTGCATAAGACCTTTTATTTCTTTGAATTGTCTGCGCACCTCACGAACAATTTCATCTGCTGCCCTGCCAACAGCTTTGATAAGCATGCTGGAGAACAAGAATGGCAATAAAGCACCTATAAACAAGCCGATAGTAGTCGCAGGTGCGAGCAGATTAACTGAAGTCAGGTGTGCTTCTTCAGCAAACGCAGCAAACAAAGCGAGCGCGCCAAGTGCTGCCCCTGCAATTGCAAATCCTTTAGTAGTTGCTTTGGTTGTATTGCCTACAGCATCGAGCTCGTCAGTAACCTCCCGAACATTTTCCGGAAGACCGCTCATTTCCGCTATGCCACCCGCATTATCAGTTATCGGACCATAAGCATCAATTGCAATAACTATTGCGCTTAGCGAAAGCATTGCAGCTGCTGCAAGTGCTGTACCATAAATCCCGCCAACAAAATACGAGCAGGCGAGCGCAAGAATAATGAGCAAAACAGGCAATGCTGTGCTTTGCATGCCTATTGCCAAACCGGAGATGAGATTTGTGCCTGCGCCAGTTTGTGATTTGTTTGCGATTTCTTTTACTGGCGCATATTCTTTGCCAGTATAATATTCAGTTACCCAGAATATTGCGGCAGTAAGAAGAACACCGATAATTACACTTATGAACAGGCTATTTTTCGCAACAGATACAATATCTGAATTAAAAAGATAGAAATAAGCGAGCGCGATCGTAATTAGCGCGGTTACGCCGATTCCTTTGTAAAATGCTTTCATGATGTGCTTGTCTTTACCTACGCGTACAAAGAAACTGCCGATTATACTTGATATAACGCCGAGCGAAGCAATTGCCAATGGCAATTCCACAAACGAAGAAGAACTGCTAACACCGAAGAAAGCTGCACCTGCCGTGCCAAGCAACATTGCAGCGATAATTGTAACTACAAAACTTTCAAAAACATCAGCAGCCATTCCAGCGCAATCGCCAACATTATCGCCAACATTGTCTGCAATAACTGCGGGGTTTCTTGGATCGTCTTCTGGAATTCCTTTTTCAACCTTGCCAACAAGATCAGCGCCTACATCTGCTGCTTTTGTATAAATACCGCCTCCGACACGCGAGAAAAGCGAAATTAGCGAGGCACCAAAACCATAACCAATAAGCGGTGCTAGGCTACCAAAAAAATAATACAAGACGCTTAACCCGCATAATCCAAGACCCGCAAGTGCCATGCCTGTTACTGCACCGCCGCTAAAAGAAATGGAAAGTGCTTTTTGCAATCCGCTTTTAGCTGCATCTGCAACCCGCAAATTCGCTCGCACACTAACCTGCATACCTATGTAACCTGCAAGTGCGCTTGAAATTACGCCGACAATAAATGCAATTGCAGTATTAAGATTAAGAGAATAATAAATAAGAACTACCAAGACGATAACAAGCGGCGCAAGCGATTTATACTGCCTTGATAAAAACGCGTTAGCACCTTCTTGTATTGCGCTTGCTATGCTTTGCATTTTTTTATTTCCTTTTGATGAATTTACAACACGATAAACGAGCCATCCGGCATATAAAAGAGTTATTATGCCAACTAAGAATGCAAATAAAATAACACTAATCATTAATCCACCTC
>JAHFGR010000016.1 GCA_023247345.1 Microcaldota archaeon
TCTATTTTTTCGCATCGAACTTTGTAAACTTCTACCTTGTTTTTGAATTGTTTGAAAAAAGAATCAACTAAGCGCTCTAACTCGCTTGGCGCAAGCAAAACAGATTTGGTGACAAAGTGGATTTTCAATAGATCGAGTTTATTTAGATGATAATAGAATAAACGTTTAACGCGATTGAACTCCTGCTTGTTTTTCGCTTTTATATCGTATAAGTAGAGGACTTGCATGAGAAAAGTTCTCGGTGTAAATTTATATATTTGATTATACTTCAGAACTTGCTAACTGAACGAACGCCACCCCGAACCGAAGGGTAGACCTGCAAACCGCATAGACAAACTGCCTCCTATTGTCGCCGCCGTAGTCGAAGTAGCGAGCCACTGGGCCCAAATAAGATGAATCTTCGAATCTCCAAAGACATCTTGCGTCTTTTGACTCTTTTACTGGTCTTCCTATTGGAATTTTTGTTTCTGAATCTGTATTGTACCATCTTTGTGATTTTGTTGGAAAGTTTTCTAGTAGGCGAACGTTTGCTCCTTCTAATAATTTTAATTCGTATTTGTTATCCTTCAAATCAATTAACTCGAAGTCTGGGTGTTCGATTACTAATGCACAATTTGTTTTTCCTCTAAATTGTTTTGGGATTTGGAATGAAATAGAATATTTTACATTATCTTCCCAACTAAATACGATATTCTTACCAAATTTCTTACCAGGTGCCACATAAATAACTAAAGTTCCTGTCCATAGCCAATTTCCATAGAATTGCACTAGTAGTCCTTTATCTTTTGTTTCCATTAAAATTCTATCATGAACATCGTTCGGAACTAGCATTTTGCCTTCTCTTTTGGCTACTGCTGATGCTTGAAATAAATTTAAATCTCCTCTGAATTCAATTATGTCCCTTGCTTTCTCAGGTGTTAAACTTCTAAGCATTTCTCTAGTTCTTCTTGCTTGTTCTGCATAAGATTGGCCGGTAACATCTGGTCTTCTTACTGCCTGATGAGATTCTGGTTTGAATCTTTGAAATGGATCATTTGCGCGTAGCGTTTGGCTCACTGTACACTGCGCATTGCTTAGTCTTCTCATGTTAGAAAATAAGTATAGACGTGTTTATAACCGTTCTCATGTGTGCTATTTCGCTAATTTAAACTTAAACCCATAATGAATTAGTCCTTCTGGATCGTCGCGCTGTATAACTCGAAATACTTTTTCTACCCTACTGCCTATTGCCACATCTTTGATATGCGCATCAACGATTTGCGCTGTTAGCTTTGGACCTTCGTCTAATTCAATAATTGCTAAAACATATGGCACTTGATCCTCAAAGCCAGCAGGTGCTGCATAAATTTCTGTAAACGAATATACCTTGCCTTTTCCAGCATATTGTTTTTCTTGTATCTTGCCCTTGCGTCTGCATTTCGGGCAGATGTTTCGTTTCGGGAAGAAATTGGTGTTACAAGTAATGCATTGCGTACCGAGCAATCGATATCTTTCAGGAATTCTTCGCCATGTTAATGGAATGCTTTCTCTCATTTGTACACCCTTTCTACATCTGGTTCGCGTCCTTGGTCTGGGCCATTACTACTTGGTCGAATACGGCTCAGCCCTACTATAAAACCAATAATTCCAGCAAGCCCAGTAAACCCGAACTTGTTACGCTCTTGCGCATTTTTCTCACGAACTGTAGTTATCACTGCGGTTTCAACGGTTGTAACTTGGTTATCTATTCCTTGCCTTGCTGCTTGCGCCACATATACACAAGCAAACTCTATTCCTAAGGTAACATCAGAATTAGGTGGTCTGCACTTAAATAAATTCTTATCAATTTCCATAAGATTTTGTCTAGCCCAGACTCTTTTTGATTGAAGTGTAACTTCTGCTTTGCGTGCTTCTGCGGTCAGTCGCTTCAAATCAGAATTAAAGATACCAAAGCATAAAACTGCCGCAGCTGCGCCAAATGCAAGCGCATATCCAGATACTTTTAAATGGCTTCGACCTGGTTCTGCGATTTGTATTTTTCTTAATTCTGAAATTTTCATTTTTTCACCATTTTAATTTACCAACCTTGCTTCAATATATGTACAACAGCAGTCGCTCCGCTTCCGCCGACATTATGAGCTAAACCAATTTCTGCATCTTTCCTCTGGCGACCATCTGCTTTGCCACGCAGTTGCCAGGTTAATTCGCAAATTTGTTTTATTCCGGTGGCGCCAACAGGGTGGCCACATGCCTTTAATCCGCCTGAAGTATTAACTGCGATCTCAGCATCAAGCGCTGTTTTTCCATCTAAGCTTGCTTTTCCACCTTCTCCTTTTTTATAAAATCCTAAATCTTCTATTGCCATTATTTCAGCAATTGTAAAGCAATCATGAACTTCTGCAAGATCAATATCTTTTGTTGTTAATTTTGCCTGTTCGAATGCTTGCTTGGCAGCTACTTTTGTTGCGCGCAATTCACTTAAGCTCGCGCGAGAATGCAACGCAATATTATCGCTTGCCTGTGCGCTTGCAATAATTTCAATTGGTTGTTCAGAATATTTATTTGCAACATCTAAAGGCGCAAGAACTACTGCAGCAGCACCGTCAGTAATCGGAGAACAATCGAAAACCTTTAATGGATCAGCAATCATCTTAGATTTTAGAACCTGCTCAAGTGTTATTTCATTCTGATATTGTGCGTATTTGTTTTTTGCTCCATTTTTATGATTTTTAACAGCAACACTTGCGAGCATTTCTGGAGTTGTGCCGTATTCATACATGTGCCTGCGCGCCATCATTGCGTATAACCCGGGAAATGTTGCACCTAAGAATAACTCCCATTCCTGATCGCCCGCACCGCCTAAAATATCGCTTACTTCACTAACATCTAAATCAGTCATTTTTTCTACGCCGCCAACAACTACGACATCGTGCATGCCGCTTGCTACTGCCATAAAGCCCTGGCGAAATGCTAATGCACCGCTAGCGCACGCACCTTCTACACGCGTAATAGGAATTGGATTAAGGCCCATGTAATCTGCAAGCAAAGCGCCAATATGTTCTTGGCCAACAAGTCTGCCAGATGCCATTGTTCCGACATAACCGGCTTGAATTTCTTCGCCGTGAATGTTCGCATCTTCTATTGCTTTCGCTCCTGCTTCGGTTACCATGTCGCGAAATCCTTCTGACCAATGTTCGCCGAATTTTGTCTGGCCAACACCTATTATTGCTACTCGTCTCATATTATCAAGATTCCGTGACCTGCGGTCACGAACTCTCGATGTATTTTCTAATACATCAAGATGCTCTAGCTTCTGCAAGCGGCGCGTTCGCAAGCGCTTCAACTAATTCGATCTGTGGTGGTTGCTTTTCTCGCTCTCTAGTTGGATCATTTAATAAATTGGCTGATACTTGAACTTCTGCTGCAAAGCGATTAATTCTTGTAACTGTCTCGCTAATTTTTGCCGCTAGTTGTGGATCGCTTGGATCCAAACGCAGAGACAATGATATCTCGTAATTTTCGATAGCATGATCATTTATGGATTCTAGAAAACGTACATTAAGTCCTGTTCCTTTTGCTTTCACAAAAACACTATCAATAGAACCATAGTAGCCTTTTACATGAATAGCGAAATTTGCAAAAACTTCTGCACCTATTTGAACCGAACCTTTGCGTCTTTCTAAAATAAAAACCTCTGCTAGCATGCGCTTTGTACCAGGGTATATTTCGCCGCCATCTGATTTTAGTGTGTATAAATCTCTGCGAGCCTCGGTAGTTCTTCTAAAACAATCTAATTGTAATAATCTCATTTCAAAATCACCAATAATTCGTAAATATAACATTATTTGGTTCGCTTTAAAAATATAGCGAAATTGTAATTGGCAAGCGATGTAATTTAACCAAATTATGCATGGTGTCTTAGTTCTTCTATCGGTCCTTCTACCATTGGCTGATGATTAACGCGTTCTACGCGTGCTGCCAGTCTATCGATCAACAATAACAAATGCGTTAACATATCATGTGTATCCTTATGCAGTCTAAAGTCAGCACTCTCGCATGGTTGAAAAGTGGTATCTACAGTAGAAGACATTAAGATGGTTCTTATTTCTGGATATTGTCGTTTTACCTTTCCTAGAAATGTAAGGCCATCGTCATTCTTAAGACCCATTTGCATATCTGAGATAACGACTTGAAATGGCCTACCATGTTCTACGGCCATCCTAAGAACAGCAATTGCCCTATTTGTACGTATAGTAGATTCAGTATGAATACCTGTATGCTTATGTAAAAACTCTTTTATGCCATGGGCAAAATCCTTAGAATCATCGACTATTAGAATGCGCTTTATTCCATATTGATTATGATTTAATCTGTTGCGAATAGCTGCTCCAAGTACATCATAATTGTTCCGAGGATCGCCACCCTTTAACATAATTTATTATAACATAGATGTATTTATAAATCGCTGTGCGAGTTATACAACGGCACTCGAGATATATGATTAGCCCCTGGGGTTAACATTAAACGTGTCATGGACAAACTAGTAGGTCGATTAAACCCAATAAATCAGCTAGAGTCTTTGTATTATTGTCTAATCTTAATGACGCATCAAATGCGCTTCTGTCTCCCACAATACTTGTTGGCGTGTTACCAATTAGTATTGTTTTTAACAAAGGTTGATATTCTTTTGAGCTTCTTAATGTACTATCGCTAGCTCCGATAAATAGATCATAATGCGCAGCTCGCACTAAACTTAAAGCTTGGTCAGTTGTTTCGGCAAAACGAACTTCAAAACCTAACTCTCTTAATAGAGTGGCATGGCTACTTAAACCATCGACTAAAATGCGTCTGAATGCAAAACCAGGTTTACTCAATAGTTTCATCAAGTGTTTCTTAAGTAATTCGGTTTGATCATGACCAGAATGACCATTAGTGCGGATAGTGTATTGCATATCTGTAAAATCCTCAACAATACCAGCAACATAATGATCATCGAATGTAACAACAGGAAAAACCGTTTGTACCCTTATTTTGCTAAGAACGCTTGAATCGTTTTCGATATCAAAAGTAAAAGTATCTCTTGAAGTTCCAGTCATATCAGCTATCTGAACTTTTACGATTCTTGGTGGTGCCAAAATTTTTCCATTAATAGGATCTAGTAGAGGCACACTTGCGAAAACTGCATTAAAGATCTGGCCACTTGCAGCAAACATGTGTTCTAGGTCAGCATTTCTGCCAAAAACTACTTCGAACGATTCGGTTAATACCGCAACATGTTGCATTAGGCGGGCAGTTCCTAATTTAACCCGCTTTCTGTTTTCATCTTTTATTGTTGAATTTTCACAAAGCACATTATATGGAATAAATGGATTGCGAACTAAAGGCGAGGAACCACCATGAAGCCATTGCTCAAAATGCGTATCTGAAGAACCAACCATGAGGTTAAATGGTTTTTTTGCCAATTCCCTTATCGCCCTTGCCTTAACGTAATAAGGAACATTTTCTGCAAATTTCATACATTTATCATGTTTACAAATATTTTTAAAGTGTGGGTATGGATATAATTATATGGAATTCGAGAAGATTTATTGAAGATAGTAGAAGTTTCTGGCATTGCTAATTTGAATATTGATTTAAAATAATTGCGATTAATATTATTTATGGAAAAATCTAATTCTGGTATTCTTGACAGTGAAAAGCACGAAGAGTGCGGGATAGTTGCGATTTATTCGAAAAAAGGCAAAGATGTTGCACCGCTAATTTATAATGCACTTATCGCGCTTCAGCACCGCGGACAGGATGCTGCTGGTTTTGCTGTTTTTAATAGTGATGGATTACAAACGAAAAAAGGTTTGGGTCTGGTTAGCGAAATATTCAAACCGGAAGATTTAGAGTTAAGAGGAAGTTTCGGGATAGGTCATACGCGTTATCCCACGAGCGGGCTAATAACACTGGCAGAAGTGCACCCGTTTATTTATGGTGATATCGCGATTGCACATAATGGACACGTCTCAAATTATAATGTCTTAAAAAAAGAAATAGAAGATAACGGCATAAAATTAACCGGAACTGCGGATTCTGAGATAATATCAATACTTTTGAAGGATAAGATCAAATATGGATTAGAAACAGCGATCAGATATTTGATGGAAAGGATCGATGGCGCATTTTCCAATGTCGCGATTATAGATAGTAAGATGGTTGCATTCCGCGACCCGCACGCAATTCGGCCGCTTGTTTATGGAGAGAGCGAAGAGTTGATCTGCTTTGCCTCGGAAAGCGCTGCTCTAGATGTTAACAATATAGATTATGTTGGTGACATTAATGGCGGCGAATACGCAGTAATTGAAAAAAATAAAGTTATTAAAAAATCAATCGCAGCAGGTGTACGAAGGCACTGTATGTTCGAATATGTTTACTTTTCAAGGCCAGACTCAATAATAAACGGACAAAATGTATTAGAAGTTAGGAAAAATTTGGGCGCACAGCTAGCAATAGAGCATCCTGCAGTCGCTGATGTGATAGTACCGATTCCGGATACAGCGAGAAGCGCTGCTGAGGCATATTCCCGAGCTATGAACATCCCAATGGAAGAAGGACTTATAAAAAACAGATATATTGGCAGAACTTTCATAATGCCATCGCAGGATAAGCGTGCACAGGCAGTAAGGCTAAAATTAAATCCAGTAAAGAGCGTTATTGCGAATAAACGAGTCGTGCTCATAGATGATAGTATTGTCCGGGGCACAACATTAAGAGAGATCGTTAATCTAGTAAGAAACGCTGGTGCTAAGGAAATCCATCTAAGAATAACCTGCCCGCCAATCAAAGCACCGTGCTTTTACGGCGTTGACATGGCAACTTATAAAGAGCTTATCGCAGGCAATAAAGGCGTGGAAGAAATAAGAAGATTTTTGAATGTTGAAACTCTTGGTTACTTGTCCATTGAAGGTTTGAAAAAAGCGATTGGCTTGCCTGTTTGTACTGGTTGTTTAAATGAAGATTATATTACTCCTTATGCGAAAAAATTAGCTAAAGAAAAAAGAGATGATGAATTAAAGTGCGGGTAAATTAAAATAATGCCAGCTTGAACATACAGGACGCCCTGTAGTACGCACCGACGTCCTGCCTGCCGTAGTAGACGTAGCCGTCACAGGCCAGAAGACCGACATACGAAGAGCCGTTTAATCTATAGAGGTACTTAGTATTGGAATTTGCTTCCGCACTCTCACCGTGTGGAACTCCTGTTTCGGCATGTGGTATGTACCAACCATCTTTTTTAGGAAATCTTTCAATTAGATGGATATTTTCATCTGCTGCTCTTAATTCATATTTATTATTTCCTAAAGCTATTGATTCAAAATCTGGGTATACGATTACTAATGCGCAGTTTACTTTGCCTTGGAACTTAGATGGAATATTGAAAGTTATTCCTTTAAAAAATACTTCTTCGTCGAATGGCACATCTGGTTTCTCATAAATAATTAAAGTACCAGTCCGTACTGGGTAATTTTCTTCTAAATATTTTTTATCTTTTCTGCCTTTTGTTTCTGTTAAGATTCGGTCATGAACAAAATTTGGAACTATTATACTTCCTTCTTGCTTGGCTAAGGCAAGCGCTTGTAAGAAATTTAGATCACGACGGAATTCGATTACTTGCAATGCCTGCTCTGGATCCATTTCTCTTAGCATTTGTCTTCTCGCACGTAAGCGATCTAGTTCCGTTCCATCTATCTTCAACCCTCTAACATCGTGCTTTTCCATTGGGCCGTATCTGCCAAAGCGGCTAGCTGCTGCCATAGGCTGTAGACTATGAGCTGTAAAGTTTAGGGTGGAAGGTTTAGGTCTTACTGCTTCTACCCTCCTGCCTCCAGCATCATGTCTATTGCTTCTAGCCATTAATCGCATGCTAATGCTATTGAAAACAAATGTTTTAAAAAGTGTCTATTTATAACCATAATATGGCAGTTCCTTGTTTAGAAATCAGATTCAGAACCAAAAGAGAAGAACATCCGGTAGCAGTACCTAACAATGAACCAGTTGCTTTTTTCAAAAGAAAGGCAACCGGGCTAATAGACGTATCAGAATTAAAAAAACCAGAAATCGACCCTTTTGCGGATAAGTTCGGAACAATAGAAAGAGAAGTAGTGGCAAGAGTATTAATATCTAGAACTAGAAATCACAAGACAATGAGCATCGATGGTGATCGGACAGAATTGCTACACGCTGCATTATTTCTAATTGATAATTTGCCACCTACTAACGCAATGCCGTATACGTTCGGGTTAAGAAATCCGGAAATTAGAGTGAGAATGGATCAAACTTACGAAAGAAAAAGCGATTCACTCCATTGCGCTGGGGACTTACTTTTTGTAAGAACTGCTGACGGATCCTATCGTATCAGAGAATATGAAGAAGCGAGCTTAATAGCAATAGCAACACTTAGACTATTAGGTTATGATGCAAAACTTTCATGCTTAAACGTAGCTTCAACGCGGTTGGTCACAGACAGCATATCTCAGGGAAGGGCACCTGCAATAGCAGTGATAAATCCGTTTAGAGGATGTTCTCTGGCGACGTTTTCGCTTTCTTTTATCCATCCGCGTATAAATAGTGTTGAGATTTATTCAGATAATGCAGCAGTCTCTTATTTGTATACAAATGCAGCTAGAAACAAGTTAATTAAATTAAAAGCTGGGGAAGGCAAACAATCCAGAGAGGATACTATGAACGCGATATATGATATTTGCAATTTATTTAGAAAGGCAATAGACATAGACCCTATTGCGCCATGGATTCAGATATTTATGAAGGATTTGGTAGCATTCAAATTTAATAAAGATATTAAAGACGCGTTAGCAAGAGAAATGGAGCTCATGCAAGCAAATATACCAACAGAAGCGATACGCATAATTGGCATACCTGGCAGCATGCCATCATAAAATCTCTGCCTCACCGCGAGTTTTGTCCCATTTCTTTTTCCAGCCTTTTATTCTGATTTTATTTTTGAAAAAAGGCGCATTAGCAACATACGTTTCGCCTTCTCCGCCTTCTAAAAATGGATGGATGTTTTTTATTTCCGCACTGGTTAGTTTTTCGAATCTTTCGCCTAGCCATTGCTCACCCAAACCTTCAGCTGCAACTGCGGTTATATAAATTTCAAAATATTCCAGAAGTTCGCGCATAAGCTCGTCTTCTTTATGCCACAAAGGCGCATAGGTTGGGATGCCTAGTTCCTCTCCTAGTCTATCGATTCTACGGCGCTGATATTCGCTAGCAATCGCACCTGCAACTATGCCTTCGACTCGCAACTTAACTAGCAGTTTTTTCAAATTTTCATGCCAATGCGCATCATCAGTCTCTAAAAAATATTGCCTAATGCCTAAAGCTTCTGCCTGTAGTTTTGTTTTATCAATATTTGGATGATGAAACATCATTGAATAGCGCTCGGGCCTGATAGTAATTAGAACTGGATCAAAGCCTTGCGTGAGCGACCAGAATAAAGCGAAATTTGAATCTTTGCCGCCTGAATATAATACTGCAATGTGCATGCATTCGATTATGGCACTACTATTTATATACCTTTCGCCACATTTAGTAACCACCTAATTAGATAAATTAACAAAGGTGATATAATGGCAGAACCTGTTATGCGTGTAAAATATTGGGGGGTAAGAGGAAGTATTCCTACTCCGTTATCTGGTGCAGATGTAAGAAAAAAACATGAAGCTCTAGTTGATAGATTAGTTACTCATGGGGTAGAAAACGTTTTAGATGCAAATGGAAAAGTAGACAAAACAAAATTAGCTGCTTTTTTAGATGCTCAACCACCTTCAGTAAGCGGAACATATGGTGGAAATACAACTTCAGTAGAAGTACAAGTAAAAGATTCGCCATTAATTATGATTGATTGCGGAACAGGCGCAAGATTGCTTGGTTTAGAATTAATGAAGAGACTTTTTGGAGCAGAGAAAAAATTTAATCCTTTGGATAACCGCCATGGTATTACGCCGGAAGAAGGTAAGGAAGTGCATTTGTTCCAATCACATTTACACTGGGATCATATTCAGGGATTTCCATTTTTCATTCCTGGATTCGTTCCTGGGACAAGAATACATATATATGGAAGAGCAAATGCAAGTAAAAAGCTAGAAGAAGCACTTGCAGGTCAACAGGAATTTCCAAATTTCCCGGTAGAGTTTCGGGCCATGTCTGCGGCAATAACATTCCATGAAATGGAAAGGTTTAACACGGCAAAACAAACAGTTGGTACTGCAACAGTTATTCCTATGGAACTTTCTCATCCTGACGGGGTATTTGCATATAGAATAGAGGTACCATACGATGAGCCTACTGGCCCTAGTTCAGCTGTAGTTAAACATACCTCATTTGTTTTTGCAACAGATACAGAGCATCGCGATATTGTTGATCCGAGATTACTAGAGCTTGCAAAAGACGCAAAAGTTTTATACTATGATTCGCAATATACACCAGAAGAGTACGCAGGTCCGCGAGGCAGAGCAACAAGTAAAATAGATTGGGGGCACAGTACATTTATCTGGGCAGTTAGAACTGCATTAGCAGCTAATGTCCCGCTAGTTGTATTAGGCCATCATGAACCAGTACGAGATGACTTTGGTTTGGAAGAACTACTAGTACGAGCACGAACGTTTAAAGAAGAACAACTTCGCTTACCAGAAAATGCAGGTAAGAGATTAGAAGTCGAACTAGCCAGAGAAGGAATGGTTCACGAATTCTAATTTTTCCTTTTTTAATTTAATTTCTTATTGTAATTTCTGATGACAAAGTTCGAAAAGCGTTTGGTATGCTTTAAGCAGATCTTTTTCTTCTACAAAAATCAGCATTTCAGGCACGCAGCTCATTATCTCGTACATAACTACATTATTCAGCATTAGCTCAGTTGTCAAAACTAATACTATACCAGGTGTCTTCACTGCTTCTGGGTGAAGATGCATGTTTATTTCTGCTAAATCTTTTTGCACATTCAGAATAATATTTTTAGGGATGAGATCTAAAATTTTAGCTGTGTTTTTTTCATCGACGAGAATCTTGATCGATTCCTCGCCTTGTACTATGCGGAGCGTTTCGCCACGCTCGAAATTAACTACTGAAAAAATTTCTGGCAAAACATCGTTCGCTTCTTTTCCTTTTGCTAATGCGATGTTAGCAACATGGCTACGAGTAGTTAGCGTAGATTGGCTGACGATCCTGCGAGCGAGCTCGAATTTATCTCGAAATTTGCTTTCTTTGGGGTATCTTCTGATTGCAGATATTATCGAATCTTCGCTTGCTTCAATACTTCTAGTATCTAATTGTTTTGCGATGTATCTTGCGAGCGCCCGAACATTTATGAAATCACGCTGTAGATCGAGCTGAATACTTGGGTCTTTTTCTATTATCTTCCATACTTCATGTTGAATATTTGTCATATTTCTAATATTTATGTCAAAATCTATTTAAATCTATCATTTATGTCACAAAATATAAATAAAACAGCCACGTAATAACATTAGAAAACATGAAAAACCAAAAATGAGGTGGTTGAAATGAAAAACAAAATCAAAGAGAGCAAGAAGATCGTGCAAAAGATTCACGAGATCATAGAGGAAATGAAATTGAATCCTGAGATAACAAAGGACAACTCGCAAGTAATTCGGGAGGTTTTTGCTGCAATTGCAGCAACCTCGCAAGAAGATTCTACGGTAAGAATCGTAGCGATGAACGGAATAATCGAAATTGAAAGAGGTTATGAAAATGGTCGGAACAAATGATAGAATTGCGATACAGATGGAACGAAATCCACCGAAGAAAGGCGATTGTATACCTACTGCCAAAGCTGTTCGAAAAGCAACTAGGAAAGCAGCAGAAAAAGCGAAATCTGAACCAGAATCAATCGATCGCTCTGCTGAAAGACGCGTTGAAATTTTCCGTGCAGTAATTAAGGAACGCTTCGCGGGATTTGGAATTGATAGAATTGATGAAATTCCTATGATTACTACCATAACTCCAGACAGACAAGCGATCATCGGAAAAATCGCAGATAAAGAAGAAGCGGTAAATGAGAGAACGAAAACAATCGAAGAAGTCACGACAACAATTGCGGCGAGCGGGTGTTGGAACTCGATATTCGAACAGACTATATTATATGTTCTTGATAAAATTGTTAATGATAAGAGCGAAACGCCAGCAATCCAAGAAGCAACAAGAAGAGCAAGAGAAGCTATAGCTAGAAATGAATATCAGGGGATATTTTAGTTAGGGATTGATATGAGTAAACCTGAAATCAAAATAGTAGACGATCATAATGAACTAAGAGAAGCGTTGGAAATCCGTAGAATAGTTTTTATCGAAGAACAGAACGTACCAGAGCAGCGCGAGCGAGATGAATACGACAAAGAAGCAACTCAGGTTATTCTTAGAGTTAACGGCAAGGCAGTTGGAACCGCACGTTTCCGCTTTATCGATAAAGAGAAGCAAAAAATCAAGATTGAAAGAATGGCGATTCTAAAGGAATTTCGCGGAAATGGTTTTGGAGAGAAAATCATGCGGTTCATAGAAGAATGTGGAAAAAAACAAGGTGTAAAACAACTAGTTTTGCATAGCCAATGGCATGCAAGAGGCTTTTATGAAAAATTTGGATTTAAACAGCGCGGAAAAATTTTCATGGACGCTGACATTGAACATATTGAAATGACTAAAAATTTATAACGCGTTCATTGCATGAACTGCCTGTTCAGCAAAATTAGTGTTCTTCAAATCCATAAACTTAGGTAATAGTCTGCCAATACTTTGCTCCTTAAGCATATAAGCTGCAACTGCGAGATCATGTAAGGAAACGAGTGCATCAAATAACCTAGATGCTTCAACTTTTGTCTTATAAAAAATATAAAATGAAGGGCATTTGTCTGAACCTAGAATGTGACTTTTTCCAAAAAATAAAGCAGTGAATCCATATCGCTCTGTGAGTGTTTTGATAACTTCATCAAATGCAGGATCAGAAGTCGTTATACGAATACAGCAAGTAAATCTATCTTTACCGGTTACAAATCCGCGACTAATAGTTCTGTATCCAGAAAGAGGTTCTATTAATGCTTCTGAATTAGATTGAACCGGACCTTCAAGCAAAAGCAATTCTCTACTACGTCGCAAAGATACAAGCCTTAATATATCTATTGCTTGCGGAGTAGCTTGTCTTCGAGCCAATGCTGTAGCGCCAACCATAAAAAAACACTAATAAATAAATGATAAGGTGAGTTTTTAAACATTGCGCAATTTTTAAATCTTATTTGGGATAACAGAGTATGCTTAAAAATATCAAAGCA
>JAHFGR010000017.1 GCA_023247345.1 Microcaldota archaeon
ACTTCCTCTATCATCTGATCCCATATTTACACCTTTGTTACGTTTATTAATTACTTATATTTATAAAGACGACAATTTATATTTATTTCTTTTTTCTATGAAATTTTGGTTTAGCTCATTTTTGTACTTTACTCAACACTTCTTTTACATTTATGTGACAGTATCCAATTCCGCCTCGCTTTTCCAGATATCGCTGATGATAATCTTCTGCAGGATAAAACTCTTTTGCAGGTTCGATCGAAGTAGCAATGCGGCCGCTGAATTTTTCCTTATTCATTTTTTCCTTTGATTTTTCCGCAGTTTTTTTCTGTTTGTCGTTATGATAGAATATTATTGCGTGATATTGCGTTCCAACATCGTGACCTTGTCCATCTGCTTGCAATGGATTGTGTGCCTGCCAGAACACGTCAAGAAGTTTCTCATAGCTGGTTTCTTTAAGATCGAACTTTATCTCTATTGCTTCTACATGACCAGTTTTACCAGTGCAAACTTCCTCGTATGTCGGGTTTTTTGTAGTTCCGCCCGTATAGCCAACTTTCGTCTCCTTAACACCATTTATCTGCCTAAATAGTTCTTCAACTCCCCAAAAGCACCCTGCACCAAATGTTGCCGTTTCAAGTTTCATCAATATCCATTTGTAATATCGCAGTTTAAATATTTATGCAAATAGCTCAAGCAAGCATCACTAAAATTTATTTTCTCATTAATGCTAGTATTTATAATAAACTCTAGTTCTTGTTTTCCAATATAAAATGTCCGAACATTAGCAGTATTCTTGGCATAGTCTAAAAACCAATTCATTATTTCATGCTTTTTTTGCTCGAGAAGCCAGCTTACAACTTCGGAAAGAGTAAAAGAATCAATAATTATTTTTTCATCGTCGTAGATTTCTATATCTTCTTTAGCTTTTTTATGATTTACGTTGTTTGGATCAAAAAAAGCCTTCCAAAAACCAGTTGATGTTGCAATCATTGGTTCACCAGCAGGGTAAATTTTTTATTGCGCCTTGTGTGTTTAAATATTTTTTTGGATTCTTTTTTTGTTGATCAAAATATTCTAAACCAAATTCTACTAATTGTTCTAAGGCATCTCCAACAGTAATACCATATTCTTCAGCGTACTTTGAAATCGCCTCGCGTGTCTTTAGGTTTACATTTCTTATAGTATACATTTGCATAAACGTATTACAAGTAATACATTTATAAATGTCAATGACAAAGTAAAAAATATGCCTTCCATATCAAATACGATCATAGCTATAATTATTATTTCTTTTTTAGCTCAACAGATATCACAAAATTATGCAAATGCACTAATTTTTACAACGCTACGATTATTCACCGAGCCTTGGCGCCTTATAACGGCTATATTTCTCCATGCGCACCTAATTCATCTATTCGCCAATACTTATACAATTTATATTATTGGAAACGTTTTAGAAACAAAAATAAAAAAATCAGATTTCTTAAAAATATTTTTCCTTGGTGGGATACTCGGCTATATCGGACAATGGGCAGCATATTTATTAAACTATTCTACTGTTAAATTGGGATTAGGTGCAAGTGGTGCAGTATCCCCACTTCTTGCAGCTGCAGCGGTTTTAATACCTGAAACAAAGGTAAATGTATTTTTCATTCCAATAAAAATAAAATACCTGGCTAGTATATTCTATATATTTGAAATTATCTCATTTACAATAGGAGATACTACTACTGACCATCAAACACATTTATTAACTGGATTATTTGGATTCATATATGGAGTTTACTTGAATAGTAGAAGTAAGTAGGGGGTCTCACACATTTATTTTACTTGATATAAAATAATTATAGAATTTCTAAAATATTTTAATAATGTGATCAAATGAATAAATGTTTTATTCGGTATAAGTACGGAAATATATGCGGAATCCTTAAGGAATTCAATAAGGATAACATAGTTATCATTTGCCATGGATTAACTTCATCTAAAGATAGTAGAACTGGAAAGGCGCTAACGGATCGCCTTGCAAAAGAGCACTTATCATCTTTATCTATCGATTTATACGCGCACGGAGAAAGCGATGGTAAAATGCACGAACTTACAATATCAAAAGCAGTAGAAAGCGTTGTTGCGACGTATAACTACTTAAAATTACAAGGATACGAAAATATCTCACTTGTTGGCTCGAGTTTTAGCGGCATTGTGTGCTTGGTAACTGCAAGCGTAGTAGAAATAAGATCAATGGTGTTAAAATGCCCGGTCTTTGATTATATTAAACTGTTAAAGGCCAGATTAAAACCAGAGGACATAGAAAGATGGAGAAAAGAAGGAACTTTGAAACAGTTCGATGTATTTTTAGGTTATGAACTTTACGAAGATGCGCTATCCTATGATGTAACTGAAATCGCGAGAAAAGTAAGGTGCCCAATACTGTTTATCCACGGCTCAGGAGACAAACTTGTTCCGCCTGAACATAGCGAAGCTGCATTCAAATTAGTCAGTTCAGAAGAAAAGGAACTCTGCATAATAAAGGGCGCTGATCATTTCTTTATTCACGAAAAACATTTTAATGAAGTTTTAAACGCAGCGTACGCTTGGCTTTTAAAATATATGAAATAAGATTAAAACATGGAATTAAGCGCGTATAAAAATTGGCTCTCTAGTTATACTGATTCGGACAAATGCTTGGAAGTATTTTATAATCAAAAACAATTTTTTCGAGTTAATACAATTAAAATTAGCGTTGAGAAGTTTATAGAAGATACAAAAATCAAATGCAACAGATCAAAATATTGCGATACTGCGTTCGAACTAGAAGAAGATAGAAATTACGCGATAGGTAAGACTTGGGAATACTTTTTAGGTTATATTTACCCTCAGAGTTTAAGCTCAATTCTTGTTTCTTTAGCGTTTGACCCACGATTCGATGCCCACGATTCAATGCTAACAGTACTAGACGTTGCAGCTGCGCCGGGTTCAAAATTCTCACATATAGCGGCATTGATGAAAAATAAGGGCGTATTGGTCGGCAATGACATAAAAAAAGAAAAAATATCTGCGCTTTATTCGACTATAAATCGATTAAATGTACTTAACTGCATTACTACCATTCGGGATGGAAGTAGATTAAACTGGAGAGAAAGATTCGATAACGTACTATTAGACGCGCCATGCACAGCACTAGGTAGTGGCGAAAGCGCTCTAAAACGCTGGCAAGTAGATCATTCTGAGCAGATTTCAATATTACAGAAGAAAATGCTTTTTAGCGCTTATGATGCATTAAAACCAGGTGGCGAACTGATCTATTCCACTTGCACATACGCGAAGGAGGAAAATGAGGAGGTAGTAAATAACTTATTGCAAAATGTTTCAACTTCAAAGCTAGTAGAAATTAATCTTGATATTCCCCACGAATCTGGTTTAAGCGAGTATGGCAATGAATTTAGAAAATGTTATAGAATTTATCCGCAACACATACAAAGCGAGGGGTTTTTTATAGCGAAAATAAAAAAGCTAGAGGTTTTAGGGTAGAGGCATGATGATATGGGGCTTGGAAAAAGAGAAGAAAACTTTAGAAGATACATTGAGAATCATTTTAACTTGCAGCTGCCAGCAGAGGTTAATCTATTCTATGTTCGAGGCGTAAGAATAGGAAATAAAGAAATAATAAAAAGCGGCGTAGATGGCGAACTGGGTTATGCGGCGTGTGATGCAGGTTTTAACCCAACAAATTCATTTATCCAGAACTTTGGCTATCTGGCGAGAAAAAACGTAGTTAAAGTCGAGGGAAAGGAGGCAAAGGAATTTGCTAATGGAAAGGATGTCAAAAGAGATCTTGGAATAAAAAGCAAGTATGTTATTGTAAAATATAATAATTATGTTATTGGTTTGGGTTATTATTCTAAAGAACAGAAGAAAATAATTAATAAAATTCCGGAGAAACGAAGGAGAGAAATAATAAATGAGATCTAAAAACCCAACCAAGTTTCAGTTAGCAGTTTGGGCGGTATGCGCAAAAATTCCAAAAGGAAAGGTTTCTACTTATACTAAGATTGCCCGAGCGATTGATAAGCCAAAAGCAGCAAGAGCAGTAGGCAATGCATTAAATAAAAATCCGCATGCGTCTGTGCCATGCCATCGTGTTATTCGCAGTGATGGATCTATTGGCGGATTTGCACACGGTACGAAGAAAAAAATAGAAATGTTGAGAAAAGAAGGGGTGAAGATAAAGAATGGGAAAACCTTAACTACCCATCTCCTTCTTAATCTTAAGTAAAGCATCCAGCCGCTTATAAGTAAGCGGATGAGTCATAAGCAATTCAAACTTGCCCTTTTTCTTCTCATTATCAATCGCGTTTGCAATGTCTTTTTCATTTCCGCTTCCAATTATCTGGACTATTTCGTTTGTAAAGTGTGCCTCGCTTGCTGAGGAATTTGCAAAATAAAACGCGCTCACCATGCTTTGGGCATTGCCTTTAGCGTGCGAGGAAGCATAGCTTATTTTTGCAAGTGCACTCATCAAATGTTCGGGTTTTTTAGTTGCATACGCGCCAAAAACGTCTGCATAATGCTCTCTTGACCTTGAAACTGCAAGAACTAATAATTGGCCTAAAAACTGCGCAATAAATGCACCGATCCAAACTAAAATAAAATTACCGCCTTTTCGATCGTTTCTACCTCCAAAAAGAATTACTGCATAATATAATATCACTGGAATGACGCTTGCCAAAGTCATTACAACCACGTCTCTATGCTTGATGTGCCCCATTTCGTGAGCGAGCACGCCTTCAACTTCCTCTTTATTCAAAATTTTTAATAGACCCGTGTGTATCGCTATCCCGGCACTGCCTTGTGTTCTGCCAAATGCGAACGCATTCGGAGTTGGATTATTTACAATATATAGTTTGGGTTTTGGAATTCCTGCGATATGCGCCAAGTGCTCGATTAATTGATGAATCTCAGGTGCATGCTCAACGGAAAGTTCTTTTGCCCCACTTGCCCATCTGATTATCACCGGACCAAAATACCACTGAACTCCGATCATTAATAATGAAAATAAAATCCATACAAAAATCGCGCCAGTACCGCTAATGCCGCTCGAATAAAGGATCGCACCTACAATGGCTGCTATGACACCAAAAATCAAAAGGCTCGTTAGCATAATTCTTAGATTCAAGTTGCCTGTACTTGGAAAAGATAAACCCATTTAATCAACCCTCCAACATGCTTAGTACACAAGAGTAAATTATATATTAAAGAGCTCATTTAAATTCTTTTTCCTTAATATTGTCCTAATTTTGTCATTCAAAATGGGTGCCAAAAACGTAAAAACAAAGCAAAAGCAAATAATTATTACCTTTATATCATAGAATCGATCTAAGTAGAGAGCTGGAAAAGCGCCAAACCAGATTAGATTAGTATTTACGAAAAACTGGATATAAAAATCTAAGAATTTAAGGCCTAGAAATTTTAATGCCAGGTACAATAGAATAATTACGACTAGCGGGTTGAAAAAAGCCAAAGACCCATAAATGAATCCATAATATCCACCAAAAAACATTTGCACTAAAGGATCTATTTGTGAGATAAAAAATGACAATGCAACTACTAGTAAGGAAGAAATCCAAAAAAGCATATCGTCTAGCCGCATATTCCTACATCCGATTTATTTTTGTGCTTTCTTTTTGGTTAACTTTAGAAATTCTCCTTTGGTAACTGAGATCATGGGACCGTTAAAACTACATATGCTACAGATAAATGTAGATAACCCCTTATAATAAGCTGCAGCGGAGTAATCACTGCTTTCAGTTACTGGATTTTTACAGCTTGGGCAAATGTTTATTCTTGGTTCGGCCATATGATCATTTTATTCTTTCTTTTCTTCTTTCCAAGTCTTGCTCCCGTAAGTAAGTGCTGCGCCAGCGCATACGCTTGCAGATACATAAACAGCTTCTTTCATCTCCTCTGGTGTTGCACCTGCAACTCGAGCTTTTTGAGAATGTGAATCGATACATTTTTCGCATCTTAAAGCTGCTGCCACTGCCAATGCCATCAGTTCTTTAGTTTTTTTATCTAGTTTTCCTGGTTCATAAGCCGCTCTATGAAACGCAAAATATCCATCAGCTAGTTTATCCTCTGACATTATAATCACCATATAAAATTCGTAAAAAAGGTTTATAAGGATAAGCCAATAGAATAGCTATGAGCAATGCACAATGAGCAATGGGCCACTAGAAGCGGAATGTGCGGGCGCAAGGCTCATGACCCAAGGCTCAAGGCAGTGAGTATATGTTCGTTTCTGTTTTATCTGATAAACCGGAAGTTAGAGAACAATTCTGTAAGCAATTTGGCAGCCCGACAAGTAGCGAGGAGATTAGCTTTTATTCTGCGGATGTAAATGGAAAACAACGCATTATTGTCGAACCAACGCTTTTTCCGAATAAAATTCAATCACTGCTCCATTCGCTCGCGATCGCTGATTTTGTAGTCCTTATTATTGACCAGCTTACTCCGCATGTTGGCGAGATAATTGTTGCGTTGGATCTACTTCGTAAGGATAAGGGAGTATTAGTAACTTCGCTTAATTTGCCGATTAATGGAACTGTGCTTGCTAAATATGAAAAAACAACCGATGTTAATGTCGCAAGGGCGAAAATACTTGAATTAACTACAGGGCAAAGTGATGAAGAATTACTTGCGCTAATCGATAAATCGCATAGTGTACCTGAAGTTGGACATGTTGCGCTCGGCGTAGTAAAAGGAGGAAAACTAAAAAAGCAAGAAAGTTTCTTCTTGTTGCCTGATAAAAAAGAGGTAGTAGTAAGATCAGTTAGACTGAATGAAAAAGATGTCGAAGAAGCAGTTGTCGGAGACAGATTTGAAATAGCTTACAAGGGCGAATTAATGGAACGGGGGATTCTCGCACCGCTTAGAAATAGTTTTGAAATTTCGAACTCGGTTAATGGAAGATTTTTGAAAAGTCCGTTCTTTAAAGATGAGTTAAATCACAAGGTACATGCTTATCATAACTATCAATTCGTCGAGGGAAATGTTTCTGACAATGAATTGAGGTTGGATAAGCCAATCGCATATCTGAAAGGCGATCGGATTTTGGTTGTTGATTCAAGTAACCAGAAATTGCGGATTGCGGGCGTGTTTACGAGCGCTTGGTGAAAAATACTCTGGATTGAGCGAGTTTGGTTTATTGCTACGATTTCTAAAAATAGAAATGGTTTACTACTCTAGTATTCTAATTTATAACATTGTTTGTTTTCTTTGGGGAAGAAACCAATTCGCAGATCCTACCTGAAATATTATAAAATTCATCAGTAAGTTTAGCAATTTTTATTTCCATAGTAAAATAAATAGCCATTGCCGTACATAAAATACCGGTAACAGTTACCGATGTTATAAGTGCTACCTTTTCATAATTATTTAAAAGTTGGTAAGGAACAAACCCATTGATAATTTTTGAAGCTCTTTGAAGGCTAACACTTGCAAGGTACCAATCAGCGACGACCCCTACTATAACTACGGCCATCGTACTTGTCAAGACATCTTCCAATCGTTTCCATACTTTTCTTAGATTTTGAAGTTTATTATAGCTAGAATCTAGACCTTTCAAAACCATTCCTTCAACTTCATGGCTCAATCTACGTTCTGAAGATAACCCCACTATAGAGATATTTTCAGATACTTCTCTTTTTAGTTCAACGTACTCTGTTCTAAAAGCTTTTACATCATCTAGTAACTGCGATGCTTTTCCAAAAACTCGTGGATATGAGTTTCTGATATGAATTGTTCTCTGGATTTGCATGATATTCTTCCTTATCTTATCTATTTAAATCTTTCGCTTTTTTACCACTTTTAGCAACTAACAGCATGCAAAGCAAACCTTTAAATACCCCTTTTGTAGTAACTATTATTACTTTTATGTAGATACATGAAAGCGATCCTGAAGAAAAACTTTAGGAGCTCGTGACTAAAAGTCGTGGGAAGATTCTAATTCTGAATAAGAAATAGGAAATTCGTTTGAATTCTATATAGAAGAAGAAATATAAAAAAAGGTGTAAAGTAAATGGGATACGAAGGTAGAGGCGGTGGCGGCTTTGGTGGCGATCGTCCAATGCACGATGCTACATGCAGCGACTGTGGACAAACTTGCCAAGTACCATTCCAACCAAAAGAAGGAAGACCAGTATATTGTCGTGAATGTTATAAAAAACACAAGAAGTTCTAATGCTCCTAGTACATAGCTTTAATAGTTATAGAGTAGGCAGATAGGAATTTTTTAATTTCTTTCTTTTTGTTTTTTATTTTAATATTTTAGAGCAAACGATAGATTTAAATATAACCGTGTTTATAATTAAACTATAACAAAAATAAGTATTCTGATTTTTTTGTATTTAGATTAGTGTTTTCCTCCCGAAAATAACGATTGTAGAAAACACTCCCGTTAGTTACAGAAAAATCGGATGTAAAAATGCTTGTCATTTTGACAGCTAGTGAATTCCGAAGGAATTCGCTGAATTAAAAACGGAGTGAGTATATGAAATTTAGTGAAATGAAGATTAGTAGTAGAACTGTTGACGCACTGACAGGTATGAATTATATTGAAGCAACAGAAGTGCAAGAAAAGACAATCCCAGTCGTAATACAAGGAAGCGAGGTAATCGTCAGGAGCCAGACGGGCACAGGAAAAACTGCTGCGTTCGGCATAGGAATAATAGAACAGATAGTAAATGATAGAAACAAAAAAGCATTAGTATTAGCGCCAACACGAGAATTAGCAATACAAATTACCAAAGAATTGCGAGCGCTTTCGAGTAACCATAGGATCAGGGTATTTGTCGTGTACGGTGGTGAAGATATCGGAAGGCAATTACAATTAATATCAAAAGGTTATGAGATAATTGTAGCAACTCCTGGCAGACTCTTGGATCATTTCAGACGTAAAACAATCGATTTATCGCTATTTAATTTAATTGTATTGGACGAAGCGGATAGAATGCTAGACATGGGATTCCAAGAGGACATTAATACAATCTTAGATAATGTAAATCTTGCAAGACAAATTATGCTTTTTTCAGCTACGATAAATAACGAGATTAAAAAAATAGCTAATAATTTCATGCGAGAACCAACCGTGATAGAAGCTGGTCCAAGTGAAAAAGTAGCTTCGATTGAAGAACAAGTTATAAAACTCGAACGCAGCGCTAAATTTTCAAAACTTCAGGAAATACTCCATCAAGAACCTGTTTCCAGGGTAATAGTATTTGTAGCAACCAAAAGAGCAGCAGAATACGTTGGAAAAAAACTCTACGAATATCGGATGAGTGCAAATTACTTGCACGGAGACATGAGACAACAAAAACGCGAGCGTGTAATGCGTGATTTTCGTGAAGGAAGATTCCGCATTCTTGTTGCAACAGATGTCGCAGCTAGAGGATTGCATGTAGAAGAAATATCCCATATAATTAATTATGATCAAGCTAATGATAGTGACACACATACGCATAGAATTGGCAGAACCGGAAGAATGGGTAAAAAGGGTAAGGCGATTACGTTTATAGAAACTGACGGATTTACTCGAAGACCTATGCAGAGACATGGAAATCGGCCAAGTGGCTACAATAGAGACAGCAGCCAACAGAAAGACTACCATAAAACTTATACTAATAGCAGATATTCACGTGACAGAAATTCAAGACAGAGAAGGTACTAAAACACGATACTAATTGAACGTAATGCATAAATAGAAGGTTAGTCTGTAAGCGGGTCATCAAAGCGATAACTAATATTCCCACCTATCTGATAAACTGTAGTATTGTTAACTTTGAATAAGGCACCTTCAGCATTTATCGCAAACCATTTGTATGCAAAACCAAAAAACGGTTGGGCATACCCTCCATGCTTGTCCCAATCAAAACGTCCTTTCCTTAATTCGCCGTCAGGAACATTAAAGGTATCTAATATTTTTTCTCCTGATTCGGAATACTTAATTCTTAAATCAACATGCAAAAATGTATATGCTAGTCTTATGCCGGTTTTAAAATGACCTAATTTTAAGCGAAGACCTAACCCCGCGTCTAAGCGATAATCAAAATATGTTGCGTGTTCTATTCCTTTTACTGCTATATCAGTAACATCGGCATCTTGACCAAGAAAATCAATTTTAAGTGATTTTGGAGTTACGTCTGAGGGCGCAATGGTTTCTCCATGTACAAAAACTTCCGAGCATAGGAACTGAAATATTCTGTCCTTTATTATAAATACAAGATCTTCTGAAGCGAAAAAAGTTGGATTTGAACCAAGTTTAAGATCTAGAGATAGACCATTCTGTGCGTTAGGGTCACAATAATCTAGACTAGCAGTTTGAAATCCTAACTGAGTCGTGCTTTCCAGCCTTCTTAAAAAAGGAACTCGTAATCTGGCGGAAAATTGTTGGAACCCGACATCTATATTCCCATTATCATCATTATCGTGTCCGCGTATTATAGAAAAACTAGGTCCGAGATCAATTTTTTGAGAATCGGGTTTTTCTTTCTTATCTTCTAATTTTGGCTTTAGATTATCTTCTGCATTTGATGGTGGTGAATACAGAAACGCTAAAGATGCTAAAAACGCAGATGCATAATAGTTAAGACAAGAGATAGGTCGCAACGATAAGTGGCGAGATGTTGAATTGTTATTTTGTTTTTGGTGTAAATTGGCGTAATTTAATCTCACGAGTAGACCTGTTGCCAAAACTTTATAAACGCGCGTCACATAAAGAAACATTAATGTCGAAATACCCATACACAACACCAATCTATGGTAGCAATCTAGGGCAAGTAACGCTATCTGCCTTGCATCTTGCATTTTGACAGGTAGTGAATTCCAATATTCAGATAGAATAGTGGTCTCTTAGTAATACCTAAAAAATTCACTAGATTTAAAAATTATTTTATATTAAGATTTATAGAGAGGTACCACATATGACACAACTTTCCAGAGCCCAGATTGCTTTTTATAACGATATTCGAGGAGGACCGTGGAAATCAGTCGGAACCGCATTATCAAAAACATTCAAAAAACGCGAACCGCTCGATTCGTCAAGCGGAGACTTGCCAGCATGTCTTAAAGACGGCAGGTACCCATCGCTTGATGCTGCCTTTGCTGTTTCTGGAGACAAAGGCAGAACTATGGCTTACAACCATCCGCTTTACCGGCCATCACAAGAGATGATATGGGGATATTTGACTGGCCTTGACCCCAGGGTAATGGAAAACGAATCGGCAAGAGCGCATCCAATCCCCGGTATAAGTGGTTTTATGCCACACGCGATCAAGGCAAGCGCACACGCACTTGGATTCTCTCGCGAGCAATGGCATTCGAAATACCCGTTATTTGTCATTATCCCTCCAATACACCCTCATTGGATAGCTGGAATTGTTGAGAATTTCGGTTATGACTCAATAAGAACAATAAAAAGAACTCCTGACGGTCTGCCGGACATGCAGGATGCAGAAGCAGTATTTAGAAAACTTGATAGACCATTTATAGTTATTCTGACTCCGGATGAAAATCCGAGTGGTGTTTGTACTCCTAATGATATGCTAGTCAATGATGAACAAACAGGAATAATGAACAGGATAAAAAACAACCCGCACTGGGGGATACTTTTATTAGATTCGATTTATATGGACTTGGCATGGGGGGAGAATGCCGGCAAGCGCCAGGAGCTGATAGCAAGAATAAATGACGAAGGAATAAGAACGATTATTATGCACAGCCTTTCTAAGGTTTTCATGAAACCTGGCGCGAGAATTGGTGGCATGGTTTATGTCGGGCCGTTAGAAGGACAAACCGAACAGATAGGTTTTAGACTGCTTACTCGAATTAAGGCGCTTGTTGCTGGAAGCATAGCAAACGGAATATCTGCGCCTACATTAAAGGTCCTGATCGAAGCTTATGGAAACGATCCTGCCATAGCCAGAGAAATATTGAGAACAAAGGACGAAGTACAAGCACTGGTAGCGAAAAATGAGGCGATAATAAACGGAGGAATGATTGCAAAGGCGTATCCGAAAGCAAGCATTGATGCCGCGTTCTACGGATTCCATAAATTAACTGGCGACACAGAGCTTCCCTGGTATGATCCGGAATACAGACAATGGCTGATACAAAAAATAGAATCAAAATTAGACTTAAACGATCTTGATACAAAAATAGCTTGGGTAGAATTCAGAGAAGTCGTAGGCGAAACTAGCTTAACCGCATCACAGGCATTTGCGCTCGAACTTGCGATGAATGGATTAATGGTGCTTCCGCAGGATACTTTCTTTCCAATGTTTAAGGATGAGGAATTAGAAATTCCATTTGAAGATAAGATAATGGATGGCAGTGGAAAACAAGAAGCAATTTCTTTTAGAACAATTCTCGCCCATAGCGGAGAGGAAGTGACAAAACAGACAGTAGGAATAATACGCGAAGTATTGGAAGACAGAACTGCAGATTATAAAAGAAACAAAACCACGGGCTCGTGGAGAAACGCGTACTCCTAGCATTACGCTAGGTATACTTAGGCATAAAACTTTTTATAAACCTCAAAAAACGGCTTCATAAACAGAGAATTTTTAAATTTAGGATTTTTCATTGCGCGACGCACGCTATAAGCGAATGCATCTTTGCCATATGGAACGTATTCAACAATATTTAGTCCTCTGCTACGAAGCGCGTCTGCGAATTCGGTCATCACGCCTTTAAGCACTTGTATCTCGAAAAAATCTTTTTTATATCTTTCCTGCAATTCAAGCGCTTCTTGCACGCGATTCGGATGATGCGAAGCAACAGCAATACCGAAATTTTTTGGGCTTTCCTTAAATGCAATTTCAATAATATTTTTGAATTCCTTCTGCATTTCTTCTTCTGTTTGATACGCAATGGCTGCATGCTCTTTGTAAATTCCTTTAACTAAGCGAGTTTTTGGGGATTGTGAGGGTTGCTCAGTGTTTGCCAACTCAATAAGATCCCTTAAATCCTTTCTCGAGCGTTTGAGATTCGCTTGCAAACATAATCCCAATTCACTATAATCCTGCAACAAACTTTTATAAGTGTCAATTGTAAAATCTGTTATTTGCGAGCTTTCCATGTCTATCCAAGCAAATATTTTTCTCTGTTTGGCAAGCTCAACAATTTCTTTTA
>JAHFGR010000162.1 GCA_023247345.1 Microcaldota archaeon
TTTTGTAAAAGTAAGTAATGATTGTAAATTAGATTAGGGTGCCTAGCGAACCTTTTGTTATGCAAAAGGTGAAGCGATAAATAAGAAAGATAGAAGTGCAAGAATATAAGAATGGTGATAGAGATGGGCGATAAGGAATTGACAACGGATGAAGTTGAAGCAAAGAAAACCCAGCCTCAAAATAACAAAGGCGGGTCACCTCTAAAGATTATAGTAATTCTTCTTATTATCACTATATTAGCAGTTGGTATTGCTGCGTATATGGGATATGTAAACATCCCCGGCATAACTCCAAAAAAAGTAATTACAACACCTTCTCCGGCACCAGCGCCTAGTCCAACACCAGTTCCTCAGCCTTCACCTGATGAGGAAAGACCACCGCCATTGCCTGACGAGGCTGCATAAATTTTATGCACGCATAGAAGATACTTCTAATTTTGCAACCGCTTCTGCCAAGTTAATAAGATTGGCTGTAAACCCATCTATGTTATTATACCAGGTAGTAAGAATAACCAACCCACCGAGTACGAATGTAAACTCTTCATCCACAACAGAAGCGACATTTGCATGGTCAATTAGAATATCTTCATGAACTAATTTCTCAGATGAATAGGCCATAACACCTTTTAGATTTGTTTCAGCAGCGCTTTTAAGAGCAGTCCTTAATTCATCTGTAGTCACTGGTTTCGCTGGATTAAGGATCGTAATCGCAATCGATCCATTAAATAATGGAACGCGAAGCGCGAATCCGTCTAACTTTCCTTTCAGAGATGTAATAATCTCGCCAACTGCTTTTGCTGCGCCAGTTGTTGTCGGGATTAGATTAAACAAACTCCTTCCTTTTCTTTCATCTTTATTCGGGACATCGTAAATGAATTGTTCAGTTGTTGCTGCATGAACAGTTAGCATAAATCCGCTATTAACCCCGAAGACTCTTTCTATTACCGAAAGCGGAAGGGAAATGCAATTAGTAGTGCAAGAGCCATCTGCTATAATTCTGTGTTCTGGCCTTAGTTCTTCGTGGTTAGCACCATAAACAACTAACATATCACTCTTTTTAGCAACTGCTGAGATGACTAATCTGGTTGCCCCAGCTTCCAAATGTGCCTGGGCAAATGAAGGGTCTTCTGCTGCAAATCTCGAGCAGTCTATGACAACTAAGTTTGGGTCTTGCTCCTTTAATCTAGCATAAGCTGCAGCCAACTCTCTCGGATTTCTAAAACCAGTTAATTCTATGAATGTTGGTTTGCCAGCAACTGAGTCAACAGATAAAAAGTGTTCCGGTTCACAAGCAACAAGAATTCCATCCCTAACGTTCAACACCTGTCTTAATAATTCCCGATCAGAGCGATCTTTTGAACCTCTTACTATATGCCTCTTTAATGCATTTGGATCAGTAAAGGCCGGATCGTTTATCAGGCCAACCATCGGCGGTTTTTGACTTAGGTAAGATTTCGGTGGGCGCTTATTACCATAAGAACGAAATAAAATTTCTCTAACAGCAGCCCTACCTATAGCCCCTGCTCCATTTACTGCAAAACTTGCCATTCTCTCATCCTCCATAAATAAGAATAGTCGCTTTTGTTATATATTAGCGGATAAGGTTTTTAAATATTTAGTGTGAAAATGGAAACATGCGATTGGAAGGTTATAGATTAATATTTTAAATCAAGCCCAATAAATTCTATTTATGACATATAAAACCCTTAGCGGTAAAGAGCCAGCAGAAGAAGTTCTTCGCGATATTGAGCATCGCGCAAAGAAATTGCACCGTAAACCGATGCTAGCGATAATAGTTGTTGGAGAATATAAACCATCACAAATTTATGTTAAAAGAAAAATAGAAACTGCTGCACGAGTTGGTGTTGATACTGAAGTGCATAGACTACCGGAAGAGATAGAAGAAAAAGAATTAATTGCATTAATAGAAAGGCTAAATCAGGATAAGAAAGTTGATGGATATATAGTGCAGACGCCTTTGCCAAAGCATATTAATGCGCAGCGTGTTTTTGAAAAAATAGACCCGCATAAGGATGTTGATGGATTTCATCCAAGAAATATGGGCAAAGTTTTGCTTAATATTTTTGATGAGAATATGTTTCCGCCTGCAACACCAAGCGGCGTTATGAAAATTTTACATTATTATAATGCACCAATAGATGGAGCTAATGTTTGCGTAGTTGGCAGAAGCAATATTGTTGGCAAGCCGATCGCAATGATGCTATTACACCACAATGCTACTGTGAGTATATGTCATACTCGCACGCGCGATCTTGCGAGTTATACAAAAAATGCGGATATTTTAGTTGTTGCTGCTGGCAATCCCGGCCTTGTCAAGGCGGACATGGTCAAGGAGGGCGCTTACATAGTTGATGTTGGAACTACGCGCGTGCTTATCGATGGAAAAGATAAAGTAGTCGGCGATGTTGATTTTGAAAATGTAATAAAAAAAGCAAACTGCTCTCCAGTGCCTGGCGGTGTTGGCCCAATGACTGTTGCTATGCTGATTGCTAATACTGTTAAAGCAGCAGAGCAAAATTTAGCTAGGCTAAATAAAAAATCATAATAATGCTACATTATATTTGTTTAAAGGACTAGCAGTAAGGACTACTCCTTTTTTATTATCAATGTCAACTAAGCCACAACTACGCCTAATAAGAGAGATGTTATTACGATCGCTTACACGCCATAAACGTCTTGCATCATTAGCTGATGGGCTAACTTCTGCTCCATTTGGAATCCAGTGATCTGTTAGGTACCAACCATCTCTTTTAGGAAAATTATTGATTGGTTTAATGTTGCATTCTTCTACTAATTTTAGTTCGTATCTGTTATTTCCCAGATTTACTAATTCAAAGTCCGGGTACTCTACTACTAATGCACAATTTAGTAAACCGCGGAATTGTTCTGGAATAGTAAAAGAAATAGAATAAGTTACTTTATTGTGCTCCCAAATAAAAACAACAGCATCACCTAAAGGTGTATCTGATTTTTCAAATATAATTAGGGTTCCGGTCCATACTGGATAATTTTGTCTTAAATATTCTTCATCTTTAGTTTCCATTAAAATCCTATCGTGAATGTCATTAGGAACTATTAACTTTCCCTCTCTTTTGGCTAATGCTAAAGCTTCAAATAAATTTAGACCACGGTGAAATTCTATTATCTGGCTTACTGCCTCTGGCCTCATGCTTCGTAGCATTTGCCTTGTTCGTTTTACTTGTTCTGCATAAGATT
>JAHFGR010000018.1 GCA_023247345.1 Microcaldota archaeon
TCCACCATTCTCCTAATGTGCTCTTTCCTTTATACGCGCCAGTAGCAAACAATGCGATTGCAGATATAACTAACGCAGGCATAACTGCTGCCTTTACACTTAAAAAGAAAAACGGAGCGAGCGGAATAAACGAACCAATAAATGCAGAAACGCCGACAACGAATCCCTCGCTTACAGGATTTATATCTTTACTTTCTGATAACCCAAGTTCCTCAGTCATCATTGTTTCTAGCCACATTTTTTCATCGCTGCATATTTTGTTTACCAATGATTCGAGCTGTTTACCGCGAAATCCTTTTTTCATATAAATTAGCCTTATTTCTTCGCGCTCGACTTCTGGAAATTCTTTTATTTCCTGTCTTTCGCGTTCGAATTCGCGGTAATAATAATCGCGCTGAGCTTTGCCCGAGGTGTATGCAACTGCAGCCATAGAAATACTTTCAGCAAATGTTGCTGCTAATCCGCCGATAATTACTGCGCTAGCTCCGATATCTTTGTTAACTAATACAGCACCAGCGAGACCGAGCACTATACCGAGCACATTAACTAGTCCGTCTTGGCCGCCAAGTATTATTTGCCTTAAAGTTGATCCTTTGTTATTTTTTGCATGTCTTTCTTCGTGCAATATATTTGCCCGCGCGTCTTCGATTGTTTTAGCCATATCTAATAATCGAAGATAGCGCTTAAAAATCTTTTATAATTGAAACCTCGAAATACAGGTGCGATTTTTGGTAAAAATTAGTGACGTAGTCAATTCCCCAAACGCTGCTGAGAGAGCCATAATATCGAATCAGCAGTAAATCTTATGTGCTATATCCGCAGGAGTGTTTCAGAAAAATGGAGTGCTCGGAGACGCTCTGAACATCACGTTGGAGTTTTTTGTTCTGTTGTTATAAATATTCTTTAGTGTTTTGGCTTTTTAAACGTTAGCTTGTATAATATAATCCATGGTATCATCAAAGAGAGTATGGCTAGCATCACTTGCTCTTTCCGCAGGCTTACACACATCTATTATCCTGCCGGGGTTTCACCGTATTCTGAATTCTATTAAGCCAATGGCAGAGCAAATCCAAGATGTTCGCCACTATAACCGTCGTATCGCGTCTATGAGTAAAGAAGAATTCCTGAACACGCTCGAAAAGGATATGGCAGATGCCAGTCTTGATTCAATGAGTTTTGCCGATTTTTTTCTTCGGGCAGAATCTTACTACTACTCCAACGACCGAGCCGTCTTTATTGCAGCATCTGATCGCTACTACAAAATGCTCGATTCGATACGTTCTACTGTCGATGGAATGATCGATCCAATAGAAAAGGCATTAGCCATCCATAGACTGGTCAATATTATTTATCATAAAAAGTATAAAGAAGAGGCAGGTATCTTGCTGGAAGATATCCAAAGTCTGGAATGGAATTGTGGATCTAAAACACACGGTCTTGTTGCATTTATGATCGATGCCGGTGTTCCGCGGGGCCTATTAGGAGTGCGTGGTTTTACTGATCCTCATCAGCAGCCAGTGTTATGGACTAAAAATGGTTGGCTTGATCTTAGCATAATCGACACGCGAACGTTCCGCGAAACCCGCGAGCGCGTACATCCCGTGCATATTTTGGTGGCTTCTTATCTACGCGAACAAGGACGAAAAATTCCAGAGGAATACGCTGAGCTCTGGCGAACGATTAAACCTAAGGAAGGTCCGTTACCCAACAACAAGGCACGCGGTCTTGTGGCTAATGATATACCAGCGGAAAGAAGATTGTATAAAAACGAGCAGGAGTTTCAAGCTGCCAATGCAATTAATAAAGATACTAATTCCAGTTCATTACAGTCTACCTCATTACCATCTACCTCGTTATCAGTCATGTCATTACCTCCATCACCAGCCAGTTTTTCTGTTGATTTTACCAAATTTCACGGGTTACCATGGCTGCCAGCTCTTCTGCTTCATCCAATGTGGACTTTAGATTCTAAAGCGACTATGGACGATATGAAGGCAGTATTCCAAATTAAACTCGCTGTCTTACAGCTGCGGCAGATACTGAATTTTTCTGAAACAGAAAAGAATCCGAGCGAACCAATTGTCCAATTGATTGATATTGATCGTGCCTTGGATATTCTTACATCAATACCTGCGAGAGATGTTATCGCAGCTAGTCGGACCGTTGAGGTTGCATCACTGGCTGAGTTTTATCAATACCTTAGTGTAATACGGGAATCGGCAGAAGACTATCCAAAATTTAAAAAATGGGAAGAAGCATTAGGGTGGCAGGTCAGAACTCTTCTTTCTGCTCGTGAAGTGGGGGAGTCCTTTAGACATGATTCTTTTAGACCATTCACTAGCGAGCAAACTATGGAGAAACTTCGTTCCAAAGTTTATGGTCGAAATTTTCGGCTCTGGTTCGAAGCTATGAGGAAGCTTGATTTTAACAATACTAAGCTGACGCCGAGAATGCGTGAGAATATAAATAAATCTATGTTTACCTTTGCCATGGATCCTGATCTGGCGCCTGATGAAATCCAGCACATAGATCCTGCAGAATATGCAAACATCTGGCCCGAATTCCTGCAGAGGCTTTTCTATTATAACCCAGGCATATTCCAACGTCATCCAGTTCTCCGTCGAGTGATGGAGCGGCAGATCGAATCTATAGAACCCGCGCAAAACGGAGAAGCCCATCGAGCAGCCCGCATATTCAGTGCACTTGTTGCAATGGAACCGCTGGATCCTGATCTAGTGGTTAAATTATATGAGAGGTTCGATTCCGTACCATCGATCTACCATGCTGTTTCCGTCCCCATTTTGTACGGTGTTATGGACCGACCGCAGCTTCTATATGATCCGCGCATACGTACGCGAGTTCAGCGTGTTATTGCTTCCCCCGATTATGAACAAATGATGGACGATGCTTTCTTTGCACCGTATTTTGCTGAAGTGCTGCGGGAAACTGAAGAATTGTAAGATTTTTCTTTATCTCATCTTGAAGTACTATAAATTCCAAGTAAATTGTCCTACTGGACAAATACTTCGACGCAATTGTTGCGCGACGCAACAATGCGCCCATTGTTCGAAACATCGAACAATTGGGAATCAGTGAGGCGATTTCTCAATACTTCAAGAGATCCTGAAGTTCGAAGAACTTTGGGAGATAGCGAACTTCGTTCGCTAGATCGTGACCAGCAGGTTACGGGATCTTGATGAAATCAAGAGATATGATCTTTGATCATAAGATCTTAAACTTCAGCAATGCAGCAATCTTTCCCAGCCCGCCTAAGCGAGCACCGCCTTCGCTTTCGCTTGAAAATATCACAATTTCTGCCTTGTTCTTTTCAGCCAGAGTAACGACTTCTTCAGCTTCTTTCGATGTTCGTAAAAACTCGTCTAAAACAAGCAATTTGCCAATTGCATAAGCCTCTGCCGCTTGCTTAACTTGCGCTAATCCGTATTCTCCTAGTCCCGAGTCTTTGTTTATTTCAACCATTAATTGTTCAACAAGTTGTAGCTCCTTTGCAAGACGTTCTTCACCCATAACTCGTTCTATTACTCCATTTTTGAACAGTTCATTTATGCCAGAGCGTTCAGCGTAACTGCAACTTTCAAAACTAATCTTCTTAATTAATTTTGGATTTTTATCTTCTATAAATTTCTTTAGATTATCCTTAGTAAATCCAGGTCCAGCAATTACATATCGTTCTTCATGTTTTTCTATTTCAGCAGCTATCTTTCCAAAGTACTCACGTTGGCGCTCTTCATATTTTTCATCCCTTTTGCTTCCGGAAAAATTAAATTCCGGGCCATACTCTACTCCGTAGCCTCGTAGAATTGCATTAAGCGCATGCTCGTCGTCCAAAACAATTATGCGCAAGCGCGGCTTTTTAGTTTCTTTTTCAGCCTGCCTCAACCTGTTTATCTGATATTGTTTCCATTCTTTATGGACAGTTATTTTGCTTTGCGGTTCTGCCTCGATTGTATGGTATTTTCCAAGCTGTACGAATTCTTCAGGTGATCCGCGTGTTATTTTTCCAAGCATGCGCAGGCGATTTAGCGATTTTGAAAATTCTATCTGCTCAACTGATATTGCAATATAAACATGCTTTTTCTCTTCTCGATCGCCAACTTTTACTGTTCTAAAAGTATCTCCTTCCACAATGTCACCCGCCTCGAGCACTTTGTCTAAATGCCATAGGTCTTCCAAGTTCTCAAGCAAGACTTTTAGCTCGCCTAGTTTATGGTCGTATTTTAAGATTCTCATGTTATTCACTTTTCAAATTCATTCTTAATGAACAATTCCAAGCTATCATTTATTTCAAACTTTCCAGCTAATATCTTATCGTTAAAATAAATCAGCGGAACTACCCTGCTTTTATTGCTTAGATTATACATTAGTGCAAATTTATTATACTGTCCGAGACCTTTCGAATCGAATATACTGTACCTAATAAAAAGGATCGAGTCATTGTATTTTGCTTCTAGTTCGTCTATTTTTGGTTTTATATCTCTGCATGCAAAGCAATTCGGATTGTAGAAATAGTAAACTTTGTTTGGTGTCTGATTAATAATTTGCGAGTTGTTTATTACTTCATCAGCTTCATTTTTATTCGAATCCGTTAAAGAGGAGGGCGAGCCAGAAGGAGATCTCGAACTGGAGGGCGGTGCTTCCATCTGTGGTTTCGGCTTGGTAAGATTATCTAATTTTTTGTCTATTTGCTGTTGGTTCGTACATCCAAATATTAGTATGATTATGACAAATATGCACAAAATTGACAAAAAATTTTGTGCGCATTGTAAATTATCAAATTTACAATACAATAACAAAAACCGCATAAATACATTTTGGGACAAAGATTTATAAAGAGTTTAGATATAACTATTATTATGCACGGACTACAACATCATGTTGTAAAGGCTGATGCGGCCAGACGACCAGTTAGAAAAAGTGACTTACCGTTTGGGCCCGGATGGGTACCACCAGGTGCTTTGGAAAAATTAAGAAGAGAGCAAGGCAGTAGAAAGGGTGTACATGATCAACCAACTGTACCATTATACCTGCCATTAGAAGAACCATCGGCTGGTGACGGAATACCTCCGGTACAAAAGTCAGACAGGGGCGTAGTAATACTACAAATGTAGCTATAGATTTTGCAAGAAATGCTCGTGAAACTGCGTTGTCGTTAGTTCAGGATGAAAAGTAGTTACCAGATAATAATTCCCATTGTTTTTCTGTTCGCATGCGATTATTTCGTTTTCATTTTTCGCTAATACTCTAACGTTTTCTTTTATGCTTCTTATTTTTGGCGCTCGAATAAATACCCCATGCATGCTGCCTAGTACTGTTTCAATGTTTTTTTCAAAAGAATCTGCTTGCCTGCCATAAGCGTTTCTATCAACTTCTATTTCCATTAACTCGAGAGTTTTTTGTTCTGGTTCCTTATTGTGGATATTTTTAGCAAGCATTATCGTACCTGCGCACGTACCAAATATGTTTTTTATTTTTTTTATGTCCTCAAAAATACCTGCCCGTTCGCATAATTTTTGCAGAACCGTGCTTTCGCCACCAGGGATTATTATCGCATCCAATCCCGTAATTTGTTCTCTTGTTCGCACTTCTATAATCTCGCATTCTAGGCCCAGATTGTTAGCTGCTTTTTTAGTTGCATTAATATGTTCGCTAACATCTCCTTGCAATGCGAGTATGCCGATTTTTTTAGAATTAACCATACAGTATATTATTTTGGAATAGATTTAAATATTATTAATCGCCTTAGGATAATATGTTTGATTTCGTCAGCCAGCTTAACGAATCGCTAAAAACGATTTTTAAAAATAAAAACTATCTCTACCTTTTTTTCATTTTAACTGTCTTTTCCATTGGTCTGTATCTCCTGGTACCTGTTTATACGATTCCGGGAAACGATTTATCATTTTGGCTAAAGATCATGCCTTGGTGGGGGTATCCTGTTTTGATTCTTTTTTCCATTGCACTAGGCCTTCTTTTTACTATGAAAATATATGAGTTTAGACATATGCATTCAGTTGCCCAGAAAACCGGCAGTATCGGAAGTATCGTCGCAGTTATATTTGCCGGCTTCTATACTACTGCGGCATGTGCTGCGTGCATATCAACTTTTTTTGTGTTTATTGGTGCGGGTGGGGTATTATTTCTGAACAAGTATCGAGACATCGCCTTATTTCTCTCTGTTTTAATAACGATATTCGCAATTTACTTTACTGCGAGAAAAATAAACAATAAATGTGATAGTTGCAACATATCCTCGAGTAGACGCAAAAAGTAACATTTAAAAAGAGTTATATTTTAAATAACTCTATGAGATTTAGATATAACGATGTTCAAACCAGTTCTTCTTTTGACAGAGAGCAAGGATTCGTAAAGCGAGCTTTAATGAAAGCTACATCAGCATTTTTAACAGTTTTAGTTCCTACTTACGTTGCAATTGCTTCTCCATCCAGTTCTTCCGTTTTCCATATTAAAGCGGCAGTTGCAGCCGAATCAGCTAGCGATTTAAAAAGAGAAGCCCAGGGCCACGAACAAGGAGGACGTTTTGGATTTGCAGGATTAAGATATGCTGAGGCTTATGTTGCAAGTGGAAAAAGAGATGATAACGCAAGAACCAAAGCAATAGCAATGGCAAAGAAATGCGAAGACATGACACAACCAGAATTTTTTTCTGCTGGTACGATTTATTCTAAACTAGGATTGACTGAAGATGCTAGAAGAATGGCTGAAAGATTGGAAGATAAAGGTATTTTACACTGGGCACGAGTTTTATATAGAGATATAGGTGATACTGCCAAAGTTGCTGACTTACAGGCAAGAATTGACGAACAAGGGCCGCGTGCGCCTGCAGAACCTACAAGAGCAGTAGCAGATGATTTATCTTTAGACGATCTATCACAAGGAACAGTTGGGCAAGGTGAAGCACCTGAAGCAGATGGGCAGCGAGCAGCAGTTGAAGAAGCAGTTGATGCTGCAGTAAATCACGTAGAAGGAGGACCTGCAGAACAGCAAGGAACAGCACGACAAGCCCGACCAGAAGTAGCAGCAGACGCACCAGCAGTTCAACGTACTATAGCTCCAACGGAATATTTCCCATTCACACCGCTAAGCATTGTAACAGCAGCAGATGCAAATCCGCATTTATTAGTAGTAGCTGGTTTTGATTATACAAAATTCAAATTAGTTATTCCAAAATTAGACGGTTCGCCAGATCAGCATTCAGATCTGAATGTTTTAAGTCCGCAATTGCAATTCAAGATTCCATACACAAACAGATGGTTTGTTGTTGTTCAATATCAGCGTACAGATAGTAAAGTTGCATTTCCTGTTTCTGATGGAAAATTCGAAGCAGAAGCTTTAAGGAATTTCTGGGGTGCAGGGCCTAGATTTGTTTTACACGGAGAAAACGGAACTTTATCTTTACAAGTAGTTGGTGGAGCTTCATTCAACAGAGTCGGAACAAATGACGCAGGCGAGATTAAATCAACAACATTTGATTTTGGTGGTCAAGCGATTTACATGTCTTCTGGAGATGCGCTTACACTATTAGCATCAGCTTATTCCAATCCTTATGTTCCAAGGCGCGCAGCAACTGAAGGTAGAATCCCATTTAGTTTCGTAAGCGGTCAGCCAATTGTATTAGAAGCAAGCGGCTTAATGCATAAAGTATTATTACAAGAAACACCAGAAGGCGTTGGTACAAATCCAAGCGGAAAGAGATATAGAGCAGCATTAGATTTGCGAGCGCCATTATTAGCATTACCATCCAACCATGATGTTTATTTAGGTCTTGCGCTGAAACCAGCATACGAAGTAATAGAAGCACCTCATGGTTCTAGGAAAGAACCTCAGCTTGCAGTAGGTGGGTTTGCAGAACTTGGCGCGTTCCAAGTTGTAGTATCTTATTCCTGGCGCGCTGTTGGAGAGAACACCGTACTATTATCATTAGGATTACGTGGTGTTCCACAAGCTGAAGAAACCGGCTTGCTAGCTGCTGGTGTTGTCGAATCTCGCATACCAGACGAAATAGAAAATGTCACAGCACGCGTTGGCGCAACCAGGTAAATATTTAACCTTTATTGTCTCTAATTGTTTATGGATTTGAAAACTTTAGAGCGGCATCTGGACCCGTACCGAACAATTTTTGCAGCTTTAGCTATTCTTGTTTTAATAAATGCGCAGCTTCTAGGTTTTAACGATGCTATTTTATCTTCCTTAACAGCGCTTATTGTTTCAGTTGCAGTTGATGTAATCGCTACTTATATTAAAACAAAAAAACTGATTTTTTCATACGGTCCGGCAATTAGTGGTTTAATCCTTGCATTAGTTTTCTCGCCAAATCTTCCGCTATATTATATTGCAGGCACTGCATTTCTTGCGCAAGCGCTAAAACATGTTGTTCGGTTCAATAAGAACAATATTTTCAACCCAGCTTCGCTTGCAATGATAATTGTTTTTCTATTTGTTCCAGGCGAGGCATGGTGGGGTAACAAAATTCCAGAAGCGCTGATTTTAGGTTTAATTGTTTCATGGAGGATAAAGCGTTTGCCCGCGAGTATTACCTTTATGATCGGTTATGTTATTTTCAGCATTCTTTTTGGTGTTGCGCAAGGAAAGGCGATTATTTTGCAAAATTATCTTGATTTATCTACTGCATGGGTTTTCTTTGCATTCTTTATGCTTATTGAGCCAAGAACATCCCCGCGAGCACTAAAAGCGCAAATAATTTATGCGAGCTTGGTCGCGTTAATAGCCGTGTTAGCGTTTGCATATAGTTTTTATTCCCCGATATTGCTCGCGTTATTAATCGGAAATGCAGCCACTGCTTTTTACTTGGGAAAAATTAGATAATTAAGATCTTGCATTTCTCATCCCTTTTTAATATTTACGCTATAATAATTTTTCTAACACTTTTTATAGAGGATAAATATGGTGGGTAAATCTACAGCAACACTGGCATTAGTCCATAGCATAAGACAGCCTGATTCAAGAGCAAGATCAGATCAAATAAGACAAGCGTCCATAGAGCTATTGAAGGACTAATGAGAAATGATGCATCTTCTATAGATAGCGCGTTGCGAGCGCTTTATAAAATAGAACGTCCATCAAAAGAAATAAGAGAAACTATCCAGTTACTTAAGCAAAAACTTTTTGATTATCTAATGAATCCCAATGATTCGCCAGAACAAACATACCCTATTTATTGTTTATCGCAGGATCATGATAAGCTGCTTGCATTGGCAATGCGCAGCGAGAGTCAGGCAGTTCAATTACAAACTATGGGGCTTATACTCTATAATCTGGCAAATCCTCCTTGTGGCCCAGGTTTTGTACAAGATTTAGAAAATATCCTGCTTGAATCTAAGTTTAAGGAAGTTCGCTTAGCTGCCATGCGACAAGTTGCAAGAATCGAATTCAATCGCTTCAGATGTCACGAACAAGATTTTCCAGAATACCTAGCATTGCTTGTTGAAAATTTTAGCGCATTCGCAGAAGGCAAAAAAGATGGCATAACACTTGATGAAAACTTTAGAAGAAACGCATTGGAGACAATCGCTATTCATTGTGCAGATAAAAGGGCCGAAGCTCTGAATCTGCTGCTAACAGACAATGAACATAACTATCTTGTTACTGTTGCAATTACTAACGGAAAGCTTACAGAAGCAGATGTAATCGCAGCATTCGATGCTATGGAAGTCCAACAAGTGGCAAAGATATTTAGAGAAACAAAAAATCCATTATTGGACAAAATAGCGCGCTCGAGGTTGGGAAGAGAAATAGAAAATTTATGCGAAAATCTAACCATCGAATCAGTTGAGCAAAATAGAGAAACTTTGCTTGTATATGTCGGTGATAGCGTCAATAATTCTATTCTTTTAAAACTAGTAAATACATTAACTCCTATTGTTTCGGAAATAAGCCGCAATCATAAATCGCTAACGCTTTTATTTTCTATTTTAACAGAAATTGCAAATAAGCATCAATCAGAGCTCCAAGAAGCTAAGCAAAAAGCAACAGAAGTACTAGAAGCTAATCTTGACTTCTGTCATTTTGCAATGGCTGAACTAAAAGATAAATTATTCTCTTGGCATTTGAAACCCTTAGCAACAAGCACAAAACTATGGCCACAGCTAGCAGCAATAGATTTCATAATGGATTGGCATACTTTCAAAACGTATGCGATTGATTATCTGAAGTCTTCTCCTCATGTTGATCTAAGGCAAAGGGCATTGCGCTTATTGTCAGTAAGGTCTTTCAAACTAGGAGAGCAAAACTACGAATTTTTCCAAACGCTTGCAGATGTAATAAAAACCGGTCAATATCAAGAAGTTTTCCCAGAAATTGTGAGAATTGCAGCTCACTACAGCAATAAGATAGAGTATCATAATTCTCATTTCACTGATTTCACGAGAGACGCTGGTTTATTTGAAAAACCCGAGCTATTAAAGGTAGCAATAGAAGAGCTAAGGAAAATGCCAAATGAACTAAAAAGTCTTTATGCAACTGTACTTATTGCAGTCCATACAGATAACCCAGAAGAAAGAGCAGAAATAATTGGGAAATTTACCGAGGACATTGATTTTCATGCGAATGTATTACTTCGTGGCATAAATACTGGTTCGTATGAACGAATGGTTGAATTATTCAGTTTAATGATCGAACTGGGGAAAAGAAATTTTGTATTTGAAATAGCTAATCGACTTAAAGAGGATCGATTTAACGAACTTAGTGGTGCTGTATTAGTTTCATTCTCCCAACCAAGAAGAGCATATCCAGAAAAAATGGTAAGTGCTGCAAAAGCTGCGTTAGAAGCAAAACCTGTTGATGTTGTTGCACAGGTACTGAAGATTGTAACAAGTTTGCTTGAATAGGTGAAATATATGTTAGTAAATCAAAAACCATTGGTATTCTCATCGCACGAAAGAAGACTGGTCAGTTCTACAAGTCAAAGACCCAGCACATATCTTAATCTTTATTTAAGAGGCGAACCAACATTACGCCGCCATCCTTTTCTTACATTTAGGCACCGCTTGCTCGAGCATACTATTAAACCAAAAGATAAAGAAGAAATTATCTCTCTTCATACTTTAGCTGAAACAGAAACAAATCATGCAATTGCAGCAGCAAATTATCAGGTTGCGAATGTTAAAGCGCTTTCTATATTTATCTGTTCTTCAATAATCGGAATAACCGGTGCGCTATTTACTTTTGACGTGTCTAAAATATTGGCAAATTTGATCGGCACCGTCTCCATAATACTAGGCACAGTCGCTAGCCTTAAAACGATGTTTAGTCCATCTGTAGATTATCTCTTTTCGCGAATTAGTCTTGGTATTTATAATGGAGTTAGACAGTTTACAGAGAGTTTAGTTGCCGAGTTATCCCGAACTGGCAGAGTCTGATATTATTCTAATTGTTTCCTTATATGTCCAATCTCAAAATGAAGTAGAAAATTCTTTTTTTGCGGGTCATGTTTTGCTTCTTTTTCTAGTTTTTGCAATCGCAATTTCAAACTCGCCGTATTAACTTTCTTTGTCTTTGGTGCTTTCTTGGTTTTAGCCATAAATTCTTTAAGATAATAAAATTAATAAATAAAACGTTAAGATAGTTCACTATCCACCAATTATCTCTCTCCTTATGTTCATTGCTCTTTCCATGGTCATTAAATAATCTAACTTTGCAATTCCGCTTCTGGCTAAAAATTGGGTTACGCGTTCTTCTGCGACTTCTTTAACTTGTTGCTCGCGCCTTTTCATATATTCCATTAAAGTCTTTGGATTATTAGCCAATTCAGCAGGGCAGAGTGCAATGTCAAATATCGTTTCCAATCCCATATGTGTTTTTAGCGCTATAATGTCCTCCTTTTTCAATGACATAAGTAAAGGTAGCATCGTATACATTGGCGATGGAGAAAATAAGCATTTTATAAAGAGATAATCTCGGTCTGAGGTGTTCATCTCCCCTTTGACTAATTCAGATACAATAAGTTGATCTATTATCTCGTCGTGGAACTGCAAAACCAGTGCATCAATAGGAAATGTCAATCCAGCGTTTCCTAATATTTGTGCTAGTGCGTTAAAATCTCGAATTATCATTTGTGCATCGATTAGTACTAATCTCGTAACTGGTTCTAGACTATCATTGAAAAAAACATAAGCTGCTCCTCTTCCAGGTGCCATGCCATTTGTTAGCACTTCAGAGGCAACATACACTGGGACATTTTCTGTGTCTATAAATTTATGGGCTATTTCTGCTACGTGATATGTTAATCTACTATCAGGATTGATAATTGCGACAAACAATTTATCTGAACCGAATTCGCGGTTAAATGCATAGGTAAGTTGACCAACATTATTTCCACTTCTCGCATTGAGCAGTTCTGACCCCACATTTACGTCCTCGCCTCGGAATAGCTTATTTAGTTTATCAATAGCAATTTGTTTTCTTGGGGTTGGTGCTCTTCTCATGGTTTCTTCTAGTTTATGTAATATTAGCATAGTTATATCTTGCACCAGAATATTTAAAAACCCATTCTTTCCCACAACTTAAATTAGATTTATGTAATTTTGGCTATGGGACAAAAAATAAAAAGCGCCTCCGCCGGGGTGTGTTCCCCAAGTCTTTTATTAAAAGATCTGAAGATTTCACCATTTCTTTTGGGGTGAAACCCTCAGCCCTTTTCTTTCTAAGAAAAGGGCTATGGGATCGAACCCGGGTCGTGGGCGTGACAGGCCCATATGCTAACCATTGTTCGCCTTGCGAACAAATCTAACTTGTTCACGGCTTTGTGCAATATATACACTAAACGTGTATAATGTCTACACCACAGAGGCAACTAGAATAAAAGAATGTTCGGAAAGATTTAAAATCTGTTATATATCATACTATTTAACTGGTTCTCATCTATTTGTAAATGCTTAGAGGTGGGACTGGAGTTTTTAGATAATGCCTAAAATCAAACGTGCACTCATAAGTATTTTTGATAAGAGGAATATAGTAGAATTTGCCAAAGCGCTTGCAGATATGAACATAGATATCATATCAAGCGGCGGCACGGCCAAACTGCTTGCCAGCA
>JAHFGR010000163.1 GCA_023247345.1 Microcaldota archaeon
TGAAAGAAAAAAACTCAAAAGAGCTTTATTTTTTCCTGCTGCTTAACACCATTGTTGTTTTGTTGGGTTTTCTGGGTGGCCAGATGCTAGGGTCAAGTTATGGCGGTGCTTCGTTTGCATTACCTAGTCTATCAACTTTCCTAATCTCTGCAGCACTTATTTGTTTTATTTTCTTTTTGCATTATCTTAAAAGTCAAATTAAAGATTTTGAAACTTTGATATATGCACTCATCGGTGTTTTGATCTCTGGCCTTTTAGTATTGGCATTTACGCCTGTTGGCGCTTCATTAAAAAATTTTGCATTAAGTAGCGTTGGCCTTGCTGAATATAACTATGCCCTTCAGAGAACAATCGCAGAACAACCACCTGCTGGTTCTGGCGATTATATCTTTAATCTCGGCATTCTTGGTGACCGTTTTCAATCTGACCCCAATACAATAACGAATATATTGCCTATTGTGGGTAATTCTTTCTTTAAACTAGAGATAAGTGTTATAAATTCACTGCTAGGTGGGCATCTTGAATATAGAGATACACTATACTATCAATCGAGTATTATAGACGAACAAACTAAACAACCCAAGCAGGTTGTTTTTAGTCACATGTATCTGTTGTTATTTATCCTATTATTTCCATCAGCTTTGGTATTATCATTTTTAAGGTACCTAAAAGGAGAAAAAACAGCAGACAAAACTCCATTTTTATTTCTCTTGGCTCTGATAATGCCCCCAGCAATAATTGGAATTCTAAAAGCAAAGTATCTAATCTACCTAGGATTTTTACTAACAATTGCTATTGGATTTATCTTCGGCGAGCTCGAGCCTTTAATTAGCAAGATATTAAAGAAATTTGATTTTGATACTATTAAATTCGATAAGCACACATTTTCGGTTGCTTTCTTATTTTTATTTTTAATTGGCTTGTTTATCTCTTCATCTAAATTTTTTGACCAAGATTTTCCCTCGCCATCAGCTATATTTAGCAGTTCGTTCCAAACGCGTTTTCAGGATAACCCGCTAGCGCTCCAGGATAAATTTATGAATCTGTGCAATCAGATAAAGCTTGCTGGTGGCGGTGAACCATCAGAGATATGTGGTGCTGGAAAGGATGCAGTCGCATACGCTTCAAGAGGTACGAATTACCAATACAGTAGCAATCTATGCGTCTTCTCATTAATGAAAGATCCTTTCGCTTACTTACTTAAACAAAGTAATGGACAAGAATTATCAAAAGAAGAACAAACAGAACTTTCAGGAGCCAGCTATCGCTGTCAGCGTGTTAGCGATTATTGGATCGAGTCAATGGAATGGCTAAGATATAATACTGAGCCAAATTCTAGAACTACCAGTTGGTGGGACTATGGCCATTGGATAAATTTCTTTGGTCAGAAGAATACTGTTCTGCGAAATGATCACGCGTCTACCAATATGATCGGGAGAATCGCTTATGCTTATCTAGACGGATCATTGGACGATCTAAAAAGCGCAATGAAGGATTATGATTCCAAATACGCGCTGTTCGATATCGAAATCGCAGGCTTAAATGTCGGTGGCAAATACCATGCCTTGAATTACCTCGGTTGCGCTTGGGCGAATAGGACAGATGTTAGTAATGACCCTGGAACTTCGGCATGCGAGGCAGAGCATATGTGGGAGACGATTTTTGTTCCGATACAAGATACACCTGGTGCCCAATGCATTATATCAGTTACGTCCAATAAAACTGGTGTCATGGCATTTTATGGTTTAAATCGAGATGCAAATGGAAATATAGTCGGTCTTGGCACTCCTGCATATTGCGTTGGTAAAACAATACTTGCGAATGGCCAAGAATCAATCACTACTTTTGATCTTGATAAAAAATACGAAAACGGAGATTTAAAATTAAATAAGGCCACGCTTGTTCAAAATGAGGTTATAAAAGATCCGAACAGCGGTCAACCAGCTATTGTTTCATTTATTTTATTATATAATAAAGATCCAATATGGCTTGAAAATGGCGAGGTCAAAGATGGATACGAAGACAGAAAAGGAAAGTATTATGACTCAAATTTATATCGTGCTTTCTTCTTAAAAGATTTACCTGGCTATCAGCTTGTTTACGAAAGTTCGCAAAGAACTCAATATGGTGGAAATGTAAAAATTTATAAGTTAATTGAGTGAGCTGTACATTTCTAACAGTTTCTCTTTCTAGTAGAGACGTTGTTTTACTGATATTTTCTATAGAGAGCTCGAACAATGTAAAACTTATGCTCGCTCGGCAGATATATATCTTTCTAGGTTTTCTTTGGTAAAGATTTTAAATTGTGACCGTGATCTTATTTTATGTACTCAACTTCTTTAGAAAAACTGCTCAAAAAAGATAGCATCCAGATCGGAGATCGAATCATTGTCGATAGTGACAAAGGCAAATTTGAAGGACTACTTATGCCGCGGACTTACGAAAGCAACATAATCGTACTTAAGCTTGATAATGGATATAACATTGGTCTAAGCTCAAAAAACGTAAAAATAAAATTACTTGCGAAAGCAATGAAAAAAATCCAAACCACGAATTCTGAGAAACCAGAAATCGGCGGTGGCGAGATCGCGATTCTTGGATGCGGCGGAACAATCGCAAGTAAGGTAGAGTATAAAACAGGTGCTGTTTATCCAGCTATATCTCCACAAGAATTAAAACTCGCGTTTCCTGCGCTAAATAAAATCGCACCAATACACGCAAAACAGATTTTCTCATTATTCTCCGAGGACATGACTGTTAAACACTGGCAGATTATTGCAGATACAATTGTTAAAGAAATCAAGGAAGGCGTTCGCGGTGTTGTTTTAATGCACGGTACTGATGTTATGCATTATACTGCTGCTGCGATAAGTTTCATGCTTCAAAACTTGCCCGTGCCAATAGTTTTTGTTGGTGCGCAACGCAGTAGCGATCGACCAAGTAGCGATAATGAGTTGAATTTACTTAATGCTGTTTTTGCAGCAAGACAAGATTTTGCTGAAGTTGGAGTTTGTATGCACGCATCTACAAATGATGATTCTTGTTATTTGCATCGTGGCGTGCGTGTAAGAAAAATGCATACTTCTAGGCGTGATGCTTTTAAAAGTATTAACTCGCTTCCAATTGCTAGCGTTGATTATCGCAATAATCTATTCGAAATTTTAACTGGTACTAAAAAAAGGGCTAGCGCTGCTAACTTAAAAGTTGCTACTCGCATGAGTGATAATA
>JAHFGR010000164.1 GCA_023247345.1 Microcaldota archaeon
TACATACAAAACATATTTATGCAACTAAATTTTAATGATCCTTTTTGCAGACCTAGAACTAGCAATAAAACAGCCATGTTTCGAGCAGGCGCTTCTATTTTCAAAACATGTGCACCGTTAGTAGCAGTTCTTATTATAGGATGCAGCACACGCGCAATAAAAGACGAAAGCGGAGTTTCTATTAAAGGATTAAATACAGCGCAGATAGAAGCAAAACATAGTGATATAGTAAAATCGCAATATAAAGTTGATACTCCAAAAATAGATGTCAAAACAGTAGATGAGATATGTATAACTAATTGCGGAAATCCTGAGGATGGAGATGGAATTTTTAATTATTCACAAAGAGCAGTAATTGTCGATTTATCTGAAGGAAGTAGATACCATAATTATGCATATACTGAAGACGGCGAACGCTTATGGGAAGGAATGGGCAATGGTGCCAGACGTGTTTACGTAATGCGGGATAAAGATAATCGCATAAAGGCGCTAAAGGCCGTAGAAAGGCAAGGTAGGGGTTGGGTTGAGCGAGACATGATAAATGAGAAAGGAGTTCGTGCGCAAGAATTGTGGCAACGGACTCTGGTCCAGGCTTATAATCATACGCCTACTGCAATTTATTCAAGATAAACAATTCTCTCTTTTGTACTGGTTATGTTCGCAATTATCTCAACGTACTGCTCGAAAGAAGCTGCTTTTATTTTCTTAATCAATAATTCTTCGATTTGAAACATTCCGGCGCTATGCTCCATTTCGATTAATATGGCCAGTGGCTTCTTTTCTCCTTCTTGTATTCTTACTTTTGTTATTGATAAGGCAGACATACTATGAATATCCTTTTTACCCATGATGTACGGGATACGCGCACGGCCTTGCTGCATATCGCATGCATCAGCAACCGGCACTATTTTGCCTTCTAAACTGTCTGGCGGCCAATTAGGGTTTCCCATATGCGCAATTATGCCCTCCATAATCGTGGATTTTTTTCGTTCGTTTAATTCGATTTGTGTAGATTTCTTATCGTAATATCGATTAATAATCTCGCGCGCAAGTATAATGCCAAATAACTCATGCTGGCTACGCATGACGGAATTTCCAATATCGTGCAAATACGCGGCAGCGATTACTACTTCGAGTGAGTCTTCAAATTTTGCGTATTTGGATTCTGACATCAGATTCGGTTTTATGCCTTTTTTATATAAAAGTTGTAATATTTTAACTGCGTTGAAAGTTGCGATATGTGAATGCGTAATACCGTGATCATTATAGCCCAAACGCTGGATAGCGACTGCATTTGCAGCATTTAGCATAGCATTTACTTGCGGATCTTTTTTTAAGAAGTCCAAAAGCGTTTTGGCGTTTTTATAGGGTTTCAATCTGAAATACAAATTATCTACAAGTTCTTCTAATGCCATAAATAGAAAGCGGGAAGAGAATTTTTAAAGGTTAGCGATGGTTGCTAGATCCCGTGTCGTTCGGACACGACCTCTTCATGAAATTTCTATTTCATCAAGATATTCTTCTTCAATCATATGCAATTTTCCAGGAATAGTGATGGCAAAGGGCGGTTTTCCTAAATCTATCTCTTTTAATTTTTTGATTTCGCCGTAATTAATTGTTTCGTTATCTTCTCCTATTCTGGAGAGTATTATTATTTTTTTATTTTTTAGAATTTTATCTTTATCTGTTTTTTCAATTAAATCTAGTGCAACTTTTGCATCCATTGGTTGTGGTTCGGTGTCCAGCAGAACAAGTGTGTGCGCTTCGCTTTTTAAATTTTCTTTTATTATGTCGAACCACGAGGTTGGATTATAATTTTGACGCGGGTTTGGAATTGAAGCTGTCTTTCCGAATTTATATATCTGTAAGCCCGCCTTCCCTGCTGCGGCCGAAAAAATCGAAGAGTTATGAATTATTTTTGTTTTTACGTGCACTTTTTTCGCATCGATAAGTAAAGAAACATGCGTCGTGGCAATTAAAGGATCACCGGAAACCAATAATGCAACGCATGCGTCTTTAGCGCGTTCAATTAAAAATTTGCTTTCAACTTTGTTTCGCTCGAGCGAAACTATTTTTTTCTTTAGCAGTTGTTCGAGTTTTGCTATTTTTTCGTTTTCAATTAGATTAGTATAAGTTTCGATGTAGACTTCATCGCATTTTTTTAATTCATCAATTGCGCTTAGCGTAAGATCGAAAGCGACTCCTGTGCCGATTAGCATTAAAGACATATTACAAATCTTATTAGAAATATTTAAAAGGAGAGATAAGTCGCTAAAAATGTATAAAGAAGAAATATTTAATAATACTTCGTTGTAATAAAAATATATGGCAGATGATAAATCCAAAAATTTTACAGGCAACTTTAATGATGCTGTTACATTTATTGCAGGTGCTCTTAGTGTAAGCAAAGAAGAAGTAATCGAGGGAATAAGAAGATACTCTGGAAATATGGTGCCTTCGCCAGATAGATGCACAACCGCAGAATTAAGAGAAAATGATGCTTCTTCAAGCGGGAATTCAGTAGAGTTAAGAATAGAAGGAAGGCAACCTTCAGAGGTCCTCACAAGCAGGGGAAGAGTAATGGTAAATAGAGAAACGAAAGAAATGATAGATAAAACGCTTGTTGTCGTTAGAAAATTATCTAAAAAGATAACCGCAGACTTGCATCCTGGAAGAAATGTTACTGGGCATAAATTAGGTAGTTAATTTCTAATACCAAAAAGTATCTACTTTTATTTAAAATTAGCAAATTAAAATTGAAACCCGGAAGTATTAGGGTCCATGCAACCTACTCACACACATTACGTGCCCAACCAGACTTCACTCGCGTTACGTCTGTCCCAAGCATATAATACATGTAGCAAGGCAAGAGGTTCAAGCATGCAGTTAAATTGAGCTTTGCAAAATGTTACAATCCCCCTTTACCATTTCACAGAGCCCTGGGACAACTGTATAGGCTTAAACATTGAATAAATGGCTTCTAAATTTCTTAGAACTTTTTTTCGCACCATATATCCTACATGGTTTACCCAACTTCCGGATTTCTTAAGAAAAGAAATCGATTCCTTCAATCGAAGGGATACATATTAGAAACGAAACGCTTTAAAAGCTAGGTTTTTAAGACGAAAAATCAAAACCGCAAAAGTCAAACTTTTATAAAAAACGATCGGCGAAATAAAAATAGATTACGAA
>JAHFGR010000165.1 GCA_023247345.1 Microcaldota archaeon
GCAAACTAGGGATAGCCCCTGACCAAATGCGGTTTGTTTCTTACATTGCACTGGCTCTGACTGCACTTTTCTCTTCAATACTTATGGGCGTAATAACAATAGGAAAACCAATGTATGGGATAAAATATTTTCCTTTAATTTTTATACCGGCTCTTATTTCATTCATGTTCGCACAGCAGTTAATATCTTTAACAACACCGATCAACTAATGCAAATAAAGTAATATTTAAAATAGTATTCCTTGATAAATTCTCGGTGATAAAAAATGCAAAATAGAAAAGGTCAAGTTTCAACAGAATACTTGGTCATACTTGCCGTTGTTTTGGTTATTGCTCTTGTAGTTGTATATCTGATAAGTAGCCAATCAAGTGGTGCTGCATCAGCATTGAAAAGTACAAGTAAAACATATTGGAGAGCACAATCCCCTCTTGCAGTTTCTGATTTTGTGGCAACAGGTACAACCCTTTCGGTTACCATGAAGAATATGGATCCACAAAAGATAACTGTTACAGCAATTGATGGAACAGGCATAGCCGCTTACAGCACAAGTACAACATTTAACGTTGGCCAGGAACGCCAGGTTAATTTAACATTGGATGCTTCGTGTGGTACATCTGGCAGCACTTTTGAATTTGGAAACGTAACAATGACCTATTCAAAAAGCAGTACAACTGGATTAGTACAAGTTGGAGACAGACCACTTATAGGCAGATGTACATAATTTCTGATTTTTTTCTTTCTTTTTCTTTATTTACATAAGGCAGTTGATGGGTGCCTACCCAAATCTTTCCTTTAATCTTTTGTGCAGTTTGAAAAGGTTAGAGTCAGTATAATATCCATCAGATGCGCTAGAAGTTAACCATACCTGGACAAGATGATCAGGAGGATTAGGCAAAGAACCGATTGCAGTTCTGAATGCTTCAAGCGTTCCGAAAATAGTTTCTTCCTTATCTGGAAAAACTGCAGCTATCCCGCATAAAATCGGACCGACTAAATTGCAAACAGTTTCATTGGACAACTGGTACTCGATAATCATTTTTATTTGCTCATCAGACATGGCAAGTCTGGAAATAGCAAGAACAACCTGCTCCCTGTAACGCAGATTTCCGAATAAGTTCGGTAAGACAATCGAGAATGAATCATCTGAGATTGATTCTATTTCTTCGAGTATAGTCATGCAGATTATAACCTCTCCGACTTCCATAGCATGAAAAATCCTCAATACTGGACCCAAAACTGTCAGCTGAGAATCAGTATCACCATTAAAAACCTGTCCTGCAGCTGCAATAACCTGTGGTTTCCTGACTACGCCTTCAGGCCTATAATTTTCCAGAAGTCTGGTAGCAAATAGGCTAAACCGTCTATCGGCTCCGTGTTGAGAAGTTATTGCTTGTGTCAATTCTCTACATCTAACTGTTCCCATAAAAATCCTTTATTTATAAAATTAAATGGAAATGTTTATAAACACATATTTTGAGGTTGAAACACATAACTAAATTCAATGGTTCGGAATAGATTGCATAATTGTGTTGACTATAATTGTTTAGACAATTATAAAAAGATTTAAAATGTGACCGCACATAATAAGAAAGATCGTATGGACGTCGGAATAACTTTTCTTGGAAACAAGATGAAGAATCCTCTTATTTTGGCATCTGGCATCCTTGGAGTAACAAAATCAAGCCTGGAAAGCATTTGCGAGAATGGGGCAGGTGCGGTAATAATAAAGACGCTTACAAAAGAGGAAAGAAAAGGACATCCAACCCCGATAATGGCTGAAACAGACTATGGTTTCATTAATGCAGTTGGATATAGTAATCCTGGAATAGAGGATGGCATCAAAGAATTTTCAGGATGGAAACGAAAGGAACCTCTTATTATGAGTATTACTGCAAAAGATGCCGATGAGTTCGCAGGACTTGCCGAAAAAATAGAAAATGCAAGGAAAAACGGGTTAAAATGCCAGGCACTTGAAGCGGTTTTATCGTGTCCGCATACCCCGGGTTATGGAACGCTTGCCGGTCAGGGAACTCCTGAAGCAACCGGAGAAATAACAAAGGAAATTAAAAAGAAAACAAATCTCCCGCTTATTATCAAGCTTTCACCAACATCTCAGGGGATCGGAGAAATTGCAAAAGCAGCTGAAAAGGCAGGTGCAGATGCAATAGATATGGGAAATAGCGCAGGTCCGGGAATGGTAATAGATGTTGAACGCAAAAAACCTGTTCTTTCATTTGGATTCGGAGGAATGAGCGGCCCTCAAATAAAATCTCTTATGGTCAGATGCGTTTATGACGTTTACTTATCTGTAAAAATTCCGGTAATCGGATGCGGTGGAATTACTTATGGGAAAGACGCGATCGAGATGATGATGGCAGGTGCTTCTGCAGTTGCAGTTGGCACGGCTGTTTATTATCGCGGAAAAGAAGTTTTCAATTTAATCGCAAGTGAGATGGGAGAGTGGATGAAGAAACATGATTATTCTGATTATAAAGAGATAATTGGCGCGGCACATAAAAGATGATTCTATGAATCTTGGAGATGCAACGATAAAAACTGCAAAAATAGCAAAAATCACCGATGAAAACTATCGGATAAAAACTTTCGAACTTGATACATCGATTGAATGCTTGCCTGGGCAATTCGCAATGTTATGGCTTCCGGGTGTTGGGGAACGGCCTTTTGATATTGCGATAGGAGATCCTCTTAATTTCACAATTGCGAATGTTGGTGTCTTCAGCGAAGAGATGCACAAGCTCAAAAAGGGCGACTTGGTTTCTTTTCGAGGGCCTTTTGGCAAACCGTTTAAGTTAAAAGGCAAAAATATTGCTCTTGTTGGTGGTGGATATGGGGTTGTAACCCTGTTTTCACTTGCAAAAATCGCTATTAAGGATGGAATGAAAGTAACTGCAATAATTGGCGCTAGAAACGAGAAGGACTTGGTTTATGAAAAGCAAATGAAGGTTTTGGGCTGCGGGCTTATAACAAGCACGGATGATGGAAGCAAGGGATTTAAGGGAAATGCAGTCCAGTGTTTCGAAAATGAATACAAAAAGAATAAATTTGATTCGGTTTACGCATGCGGACCTGAAATGATGCTTTTCTATCTTTCAAAGAAATGTGTTGAGCTTAATATCTCATGTCAGGTAAGCATTGAAAGGTATATGAAATGTGGGTTTGGTATATGTGG
>JAHFGR010000166.1 GCA_023247345.1 Microcaldota archaeon
ACCAACGTCAAGTCCGTCTCCATCAGGTACGCCGTCTCCGTCGTCTGAACCAGTTCCTGCTCCAGCAAGCGCACCAGATTTAAAACCACCTGATAGTAATGTTCCATGCTGTCCGATAGCATTTATGCTACTTATAGTTGGGTTGGTTGCGTATAAGCATAAAAATTAGATGTCTGGGTCATGAGCCTTGCGCAATAGGTAATATAATTGTAAAAGTACTTCCTTTGCCAACTTCGCTTTGAACTTCTATTCTTCCGCCATGATCTTCCATTATGCGCTTGCAAATTGCTAAACCCAAACCATGACCATTTTTTTCTGGTTTTGTTGTAAAACCTCGTTCGAAAACACGCGGAAGATTTTCCGGAGAAATACCGGTGCCATTATCTTTTACTGAAATACGAATTTCACCGTCTACTTTTTCTCCAATAATTCTAATATCTTCATATTTTTTCGCATCGAGCATTGCTTGTAGTGCATTATCTCTAAGATTGCGAAGTATCGAGTATATACCTAAAGGGTCTATCTCGATTGCAGTATTTGGGGGTATACGGTTCTCTTCTATAGTTGATACACCTGTTCCGTCTTCTAAAAGACCATGAGCGTCGATTCTTTTCCTTACCTCTTGGGTCGTCCTTTCTTCTAGAAAGGCAATAGCGCGTTCTACATTCTGATCGTATATGGATAGTCTATATTGCATTTTTGCTCTTATCTGATCGTTTTGGATATTTACAAACTCCGAATTTAATTCTGAAAATATCTTTCTTATCTCTTTTAATTTTTCTGCGGTTCTATTTCTTCCATTAGCTACTAATTCTTTAGAAAATTCATCTTCTCTATCTTTTAAAAGTTCTTTAAGAATGGGTTCGCTTTCTTCTAAAAGTGTATGAACGCGAGTTAATCTTTTTATGGTTGGGCTATCTGAGTTAGCAATCATTTCACCTCTTCTTCTTAATCGATCAAGATTAGCTACTAATATGGCATATTCTCCAATAAGTTCATGACGATAATTGGCGAATTCTTCAGCCAGTTTTTTTACTTTAGCTCTTGAAATCGTTTCTATTGGTTCGAGCAATCCATGTTCTCTTAGAGTTCTTCTTAATTCGCCTTCTGTTTCCCAATGCGGCAATAACGCGCGATCAACCAAAACCTCGCGAAATCTTATTCTGTCGCGAAGCGTTGCGGGCTTTCGATCATTAACTTGCCATGGCTGCAAAGCGATAGCCAATTGCCTTTGTTCAACATCATATACAAACCATTGTTGGTCGTCTGGACCTTTTGCATAGATCTTAACCATTCTGGCCTGCTGACCTTCGACTCGATGAAAATAAGGACATACCCGGTTTGGATTTTCTCTTGTATATCTTTGCGTTTGTACACTAGTCATACATTTTATATGTTGCAAAAGATATATAAAGACGCGGTTCATCTAGTTAACAGTTTCGTAGCAATATACCTTTTTATCCGGCGTGACTACGGTATACGGTTTATCGTTTTGTTTTTCAGAACATAACGGAAATCCGATAAGTGTTTCGCTAGTTATTGTTTGATTATTAACATATACACCTGCTGGTATATTATTTGGAATGCAGAAAAATGTATTATTTTTAGCAGTTGCAATCACATCGCCTGGGCAATACCTGTAACCTTGAGCGTTTGTATTGAAAATAACGCCAACTACCAAGCCGATTACTTGTGATGGTCTTACGCATTCCGAATCTGGTGACGGGTTATTATCTCCCTGTATTATATAACAAGTCCCGCTCGAATCTCTTCTAATGTCAATTATCCTATGCATAATCGGAAGCTCGAATGAGGTCGATTTATAAGCAACGATATTTCCTACCTTCAGATTCTCAGCATCAAAATTAGTTGTAAATATAGCTGTATGCGATGCTGTTATAGTCGGGTTCATAGATTTCGTATCAGTTACGGAAGATAAGTTAAGTCCAGTATGTTTTAATATCAACAAGTCCTTGGTCAATAAAAAATCTAATCCTGGTATTGAAGGCGAGCCAATAATATCCTTTGGTAATCTGCCAGTTTGCGATTGCAGGTTTCTGTAATTGTCATTTAGCCTACTATAGCTGATTGCCAAATTATCATAGAGAGATTTAAGGTTGTTATAACTGCTATTCAAATTATTGTAAGATGAATTTAGATCCTTGTAAAATTTTAAACTTTTATTATAAGCAGAGTTTAAATTATTATAATCAGAACTTAATTTATTATTTAACAAATTAGTATTATAGTAACTGTTACTTAGATCTTCATAAGATTGATTTAAGTCTTCGTAGTTTGATACGATCTGCTTATACCTGTCCAATAACTGTCCGTATTGTTTTTGCGATTCTTCATATTTTACTTGCCATTCGCTTTTTTCATTATTCTTATCTTGTTGAGAAAGACAACCAAAGAATAAAATTATAATAATCAGAATAAGATATAATTTCATGATTGATTTAACATCTTTAAATTTATAAAATGATTTCATTTTGTTTTGTGGTCCTCACTTCTCTTATATTTATATCCCTTTCATCTTCTCCATAAATCATTAATCTCGACTTTGCTTTTTTAAACAGTTTCATCATTCTTGGAAAGTTTCTTTCTATCTCATTAAATAGATCTTCATATCCATTTTCTTTAGTTACCTTTCTAATCCCTCCGATATCTGGGAGTGGATCATAGTTTATCTTTTCATTTATATAGTAAATACCTGTTTCAACTAGTTTTGCATCAACAAGTTCTTCAATAGTTCTATAATTATTAATTACTCTCTGAAGCTTCCATGAGTCTGGAATACGTATAAAAACTGCTAAGAGTTTTTCGGATTTAGTACCAAAGTGTTTTTCTAAAGATGCAAAGATTCTGAATCTGTAATCGTATTTTGCCTTGTCTTCTTCCGTTTCTTCTTTATCTAGCTTTGACAAAAATCCATGAAGATAAGTTGATATAAACTTGTCTCCGTATTTTTTTACTGAAAGCGGTCTTCCATATCTTTTAACTACGACTAGGTGATCTAATTTATCATAGTTTGGAGCCTCGTGCCCATGGTATCCTGGATTTAAACATGAAAACCAAGGCGTAGCATCTATCTGTACTACTCCAAAAGTTTCCGGATCAGTTATTTCAACCCAGTAATGCATTCCCCTATCCTCGTATCTCATAAGCCTTGGCTTTAAATTCGGGTA
>JAHFGR010000019.1 GCA_023247345.1 Microcaldota archaeon
TGGAGGGTTTATAAGAAAACCTTCTCCGATTAAGTCTGCAAACGCGATAGCAATTTGCATGCGAACATTGGTGTCTTCATCACTTAACGCTCTTGTAAGAATCGGTAACACGCTCGAAACATCGGTATGCTCTGCCGCGAGTTCGATTGCTTCTGCTGCCCTGCGCTTTTTTTCCAAATCTCCAGCTAAAAGTAAATTAGCAACGTAGCGAAGATTTTCGTCTGAGTCCATCAATAAAGCAACAAGAAGAGTAGCCTTCCTCATAAAAGGTTCAACTGCAGTATGTAATCTGTTAATAGTGCCCCAAATATCTGGAGGAAAACCAGGATTAGTACGCTCTTCTTTTGGACCTACATATTCGCCGAACAGATATTCAGAAGTAGAATCGAATAGCGCATCCAAAAGTTGTCTGTTGCCTTTTAACTCTCTTGGTAATTGCTGGATGCGAGCAGAATCCAATAATTTAATTTTTCTTGAGCCTAAACAAGTAGTTCGCAAATTAATCAGCTGTGTGTTTTTCTGTATAATTAGTTAGTATAAGTTAATTATTTAAATGAGTCTAAGTGTATTTTGGAGAAGCTAATGCAATAATTTTATCAGCCAGGACCTTAAATTCTGGAGATTCTTTACCTATTTCTGCTACTACGATATTATGTTTATCTCCAATGGTTATGTCGATAGTTGTTACTTCAAAATCTTGGTCAGTTTCATTTTTCCAAGATAAGAAACGGCTTTTTTTAATATAGCTTTTTAGCTCGTTTAAATCGGATGAAATGTTTTTGACATCAGGTCGAGGCGCCATTGCTACGACGGGAGAAGGTAGACTTTCACTATAAAGCACATCTCCTTTTAACTCAATTTTCAAATAATCACTCGAACTGATCTTTGTCAGCTTAAGCTCGAACGATTCTTCTTTTTCTTTTGCAGCACAACCAAATAACAGCGCGAACAAAACAAAACTCAAAACCGAAAACCGAACACTGGAAACTGTCATGCCATCAACCTCAGTTTTTTTATTCTCTCCTCAATTGGAGGGTGTGTTGAAAATAAATGAAAAAAGCTGCTAGTTAAGGGCCTTGAAAAGTAAAGTGGGGCAGTTGAATCTGTTGCAGCAGCAACTGGCTTATTTATTTTCGCGATCTTTTCTAATGCACTAGCAAGATTTTGTGGCTGTCTCGTCATACGCGCACCATTAGCATCTGCCAAATACTCCCGCTTGCGCGATATAGAAAAACGAATAAGCTCGGAAAAAACGGGTGCAAGAACAATAAGAACAATCGCAATAACCATCAATAACCCTCCACCTTTGTCTTCGTTGTTTCGCCCTCTATTGCCGTAATACATGCTGCGCCACATAATGTCGCTTAGCATTGCGATTGCGCCGGCAAAGGCTACTGCAATAAGCATGAATCTTATATCATAATTGGCAATGTGAGAAATTTCGTGCGCTAGCACTGCAGTAAGCTCGTCCTTGTTCATAACATCGAGCAGGCCGCGAGTTACAGCTAAATGCGAGTTATTTGGATTCCTGCCAACAACAAATGCGTTTGGAGAAGGATCTTCTATTATGTAAATATCCGGCGCTTTTATGCCGTTTGCAGCAGCCAAACCATCGACTGTCAAAAATAAGTATGGATAATTTTCGCGTGTGACCTTTTTTGCACCGCTTAAACTAAGAATAAAATCGCTTCCCATAAAATAACTAACAAATGCATAAAATACAAGAACAAAAAATCCTATTATTACCCCGAATGGCCCAATTTCAAAAACAAATGAAATTGCCCAAATTAATGTAAGATATAAAACAAACATACAAAAAAGAAGAACGATAGAATATCGTTTGTTGGCGGATATTTCGTCAAAGAAACTTACCTTTTCAAAAGCATCAGCCATGGAAAGAACCCGATATAAGATTAAGTAAATTTAACCTTTGGTGCTTCACGCTCTTCAGCAGCAGTTTGGAACCAAGGCTTCTGCGTAAATCCGAACATACCTGCGATAATATTGGTTGGGAAAGTTTGGAGATCGCGATTAAATGGCTCGACGGTATTATTATATTGTGATCGCACACTTGCAATTCCGTCTTCAGTGCTCGATAACTCGCGTTGCAGTTCCATAAAATTTTCATTTGCTTTTAAATTTGGGTAAGCCTCGGTAACTGCGAACAAGCTTTTCAATGTTTGGGAAAGCATATTGTTTGCTTGCATCCTGTCTTCTGCTGAGCCTTGCATAAGACCAGCACGTGCTTTCATAACACTTTCCAATGTCTCACGTTCGTGTTTTGCATATCCCTTTACAGTCTCGACCAGATTGGGTATAAGGTCGTATCTTCGTTTTAGAAATACATCGATTTGCGCCCACGCATTATCTATTCGCGTTCGCAATGTAATAAGTCGATTATAAGTTCCGACTAACCATAGGCCAAATAAGATAAAAATACCGACTAAAACAATTAGAACAAGCTCCAATCCCATCATCAGTCACCCCATATATGATATAAATAATATTACATAGTTATTTTTATTGCTTCGCGTTCTTCTGCCTTTGCCTGGAAGAATTCTTTTTGCTTAAAGCCAAACATATTCGCGATAATGCTCGAAGGAAATGTTTGAAGTGCAGTATTAAAATCCAAAACACTGTCGTTGTAACTTATGCGAACATAAGAGATACTGTTTTCTGTGGCCACGAGCTCTTCTTGCAGTTTAAGAAAGTTTTCATTCGCTTTAAGGTCTGGATAATTCTCTGCAACTGCGAATAACGTCTTCATACCTTTTGAAGTTGCTAATGTTGCATTACCCCGCTCTTCAGCACTGCCTTCTAACAGGCCTGCGCGTGCTTTCATAACACTTTCCAATGTCTCACGTTCGTGTTTTGCATATCCCTTTACAGTCTCGACCAGATTGGGTATAAGGTCGTATCTTCGTTTTAGAAATACATCGATTTGCGCCCAAGATCGCTCGATTTTTGTTCTGAGGTTTATTAGATTATTGTATGTTATCGCAACGTAGAATAAGACTAGAAAAATTAAAACTCCTATAAATAGAACTATACTGTCAAGCGCCATAGATCAATAATAAAAAAGAAGATTTATAATGATGACTAAGATTTACAGTCGCTAAGATTTACAGTAGCTAGGGTTTCAGAATCTTAATCAAACTATCTAAGTCTTTATAACCCTCAAAAAGCTTTTGATTTACAACAATCGTTGGGTAAGATGTCGCATTATATTTCTGCTTGAGCGCATCTGCCACTGGGCTATCCAGATCGCCATCAAATGAATAAAATTTAATCCGATTTGGATGGCTACCTATTTGGTCTCGCGCTCTTAATAGCTCTTCTCCTTGCTGTCTACACTTCTCACAATTATTATTTGAATAAAAATAAAGGACTAAAACATCTTTAACATTACACCTATCATTGATCTTTTTTGAAAGTAGATAGCTCTGCGCTTCTAATACGAAATACTGTTTCTTAAGCTCCGGATCAGAAGAACCTTTATCTGCAAGTAGGTCAAGTTTCTGGCCTATTTTTTCTGTATCTGTTTCTAGTTTTTCTAGTTCGCTATTTAAGACAGTGCAAAATGATGGGGAGTCATCAAGAAAGAAAAGTAATTGTGTGCTTTCTAACCTTTGCAGGTTTTTGTCAACATCAACCGAGATATTTGAAAGATGCGTCTTGTCTATTATTGTACCTACATAAATGCCGATTATGAAAATCAAAACAGCAACAACAAATGCTACAATATATAGCGGTAATGAGAAAGGACGATGATTTTCCTTGGGCATAGATTCACCAACTTAGCTTTTCCATTTTAATTTCTTTTATTATTGCTGCTGTCCAGTATATAGTAAGAAGATAGGAATAGGAAATTATATAAACTATAAGTTGCCATGCGCTTACATTTTCTTTTTTAAACTGCGCTAGCCCCCAGACAATCCATAGGAAATTAAGAGCAAGAATAATAATTCCTACAATGTGAATTGGTGTAAGACTCAGCCATAATGCTTCAAAACCTAGATATCTTAGGTAATAAGGCTGACTTATATAATTTAATATAGCAACAAAGAAAACACCGAAAAGCGCAAGCAATGCGATAATAGTTAATGGCATTATTATCAAACCGAAATCACCATATCTGGGCGAGATAAGGCTAAGATACTTTATAGTATTATGAAAACCACCACGATGCCATCTTATCCTCTGTTTCAGCAATTCATTAAAGTTTCTTGGGATCTCAGTGTAAACATCTGCATCCATAGAACTTCTTATCTTGTAGTTATGCTTTTGGATGCGTAAAGCGATCTCCTGATCTTCCAATATACTTTTTGTATCAAAACCCCCTATTTCCTTGAACACCCATGAACGAAACATACTAAATGGCCCGGGCGTTACAGTAACTGCTTCAACAAATGTTAACATCTTTCTTGAAAATAAAGTGAATAAATACTCGATTTTTTGTATAAATTCAATAACATTTCTTCCTTTGTTCGACTTCTGTTCCACTATTTTAACAGCAGCTGTAACCGCAGCTACCTGTTTGTCCTTAAAATAAGGAAGCATGCGCCATATGGTATTTTTTTCAATGTATGAATCTGCGTCTAATGTTGCTATTATATCATTTTTCGCTTTTGCAATGCCAAAGTTTAGGGCTGCTGCCTTTCCTTGGTTCTTTTTGGTAAATACTCTTAGACGATTACCATTTTTTAGAAGTGACAATGCGATATTATAAGTATTATCTATTGAACCATCATCGACAATTATAACTTCCAATTTATCTTTTGGGTAATCTGCATTGAGAACACTTTTTATACATTTTTCCAAAGTATCCTCTTCGTTGAACGCAGGAATTATAATACTTAAACTTGGCGTAAAATGTTTATCCGTTTTTGGCTGTTTAGCGACTTCGCTTCTATATTTTATATATAATAAAATGAAAAAAACTGTAAGATATAAAGTAAGAAAAGCAATTGCATACTCAACAACTCTTACAATTTGTAATGACATTTCAATCACTAAAACAATAATAGATATTTACTAAAAAACAAAGCAAGTATAAACCCAAAAAGCAAAAACGGTAAAAATGGCGGAAGTTTAGTATAAACCCATAGTTCCTTTATTTTTAGTTTTTTAAATCGATCAAGTTCGCTTTGAGTTACTAAGCGATTAAGTTTGTATTTTTTTACAAGTTCTTGGTCCATTAACTCTAATGCAAGCACATCCTCTGACTCGATTCTGCTTAATGAAATTTTTTGTGCCTGAAGCTTATAAATATCTTCCCTATATGCAACAAAGAATATCGATGCGAAAAGCATTATAGTTATAAAAGAAAAATAAACTGGAGAGTATAATGGCGAGTTTAGATAGAGATAAGCTAGGATAAAGTATGGAATTAACATTAGAAAAGCGAGCTTGTTAGGCTTTGCATTGCTTTTGTAGAGCCTAAATGCAAACTGTATAAGAAAGTATAGCGCAAACAGCACACCGGAAAAAACAAACAAACTAGCGATAAAAGGAAAATTAAAAGTTAAGCTAGAAACAGAAGGATGAACTGGTAATGCGAAATTTATCGACAAAAGCACGAGTATATCTGCGCCACCGATCTGCCCCATTTTATAAGATAGATACCCGAACAACGCAATTGGAATGGCGACAAAAAGGGAGAATAAAAAAATGTTTTCATTGTAAAACGCAAAATTAATCGCGAGTGATAAAAACAAAAATGCGTATAGCAGATTATTTGGCACATTTCGCTTATTGAAAAGATCAAAATAGGTTGTTGCCAGCAGCCCAAGCAGTGCTAATATTATGCGAACTTGTTCGCCTGGCAATTGTACTGAATTGAATAGAAGACTTTCTAAGGAAAAGACCATAATTAATCTTGGGTTAAGAGGTTTAAAAACAATTCGTATTGCAATAAACCCATGCAAATCTCCATCTTGCGCTTAGGACACCGCTTACCGCGTGATGAGCGCATAACAACGCATGTTTGTTTAGTTGCACGTGCATTTGGAGCAAGCGAAGCGATTTATACCGGACAACATGATAACAGTTTAGAATCTAGTGTCTCGAACCTTGCAAAACAATGGGGCGGAGAATTTGGTATCAGATATGAAAAAAATTACGAGAGCGTGATTAATAACTATAAAAAAGAAGGATTCGTAATTGTGCATTTAACTATGTATGGTATTCCATTACCAGAAAAAATTGACAAAATCAAAACTAATAAAAAAATTCTAGTTATTGTCGGCGGAGAGCAAGTTCCAAAAGATGTTTACGAATTAGCAGATTTTAATATCGCAATAACTTCGCAGCCGCATAGCGAGGTGGCAGCGCTTGCAGTATTTCTCGACTACGTTACAAACAGCGAACCATTAAAGCGAAGCTTTAGCGATAAGTTCAAAGGAAAAATAAAAATAGAGCCAAGCGAAAGGGGGAAGAAAGCTATTAGCAACAAAGATCAATGAATACTTTTCGACCTTCTCCAGTCCTCGTTTATTGCATTATAAAAAGATTTCAAAAGTTTTGCCTGTTTTCCTGACCAAGTTGCATTAGACTGTTTTTTTATTATGTCAACCATGGTATCTATGAACTGGAGTGAATCAAGAATGTCTTTTTCTCTTTCATTTCTCATTTTTTTGATATTAAGCAAAAGAATCACCTAGATAATATAATTTATCATAGACTTTAAGTTCTTTAGCATATCTTCTAATTGTGTTTTTATCCAAATTTTTCTTAAATATATCAAATATATATCTAGCATCTTCTAGATCTTTTTTTGATCCAAGGTATAATTTATATGCGACCTGAATTTCTAAAGGAGAGATGTTTATTTTATATTTATCGTTCACAAGAACTTCAATAGGCGAATTAAATGATAAAAAACCAAGCGCGTCTTTGGGTCTTTTTACTTCCATATTAGGAGAAATTTCATTCTTTCTTGCAACTCTAAATGCGCTATTATCTGAAAAAAGAAGTTTCAGAGTGACTAGAGAACTAGCATTTATTATCCAATACTCTTTCTGCAGCGCTTCAAAAAGCGATTCTAATTTCTCATTGTCCATTTGTTCTACAAACATATCAACGTCTTCAGTAAGTCTAGGGCGGCCAAAAAGCAAAACAACATAGCCTGATATTATAACATATTTTATCTTTAGCTCGTCTAGAATTCGGATAAAATCTAATACGAACCGATCGATCACGTTTAATGTCTTATTTAACTTTATTCTGCCTTTTATATATTCGAATTCCATAAAAAGCATAATCAGTAAATTATTAAATGCCTTTCCGCTTTCTAAACGTAGATTTTTAAAGTCTATTTCCGAAAAACAAAATAGGTGCAAACGAGGTGCTACAATGGATATTAACGGTATAACATTAAATGGTACAGAAGCAAAAAGAACTAAAGAAGGATTAATTGCTGGCATTGATCTGAATATAACAATAGATAATGTTGATGTTAAAAGCAGCGGAGATGTCACGATAAGCTTTACATATTCTGCTAATTACAGGCCAGAAATTGGCTATTTAAAAATGTCAGGTTATATCGGCGGCAAATCTGATAAAGAAGAAAGCAAAAGAATAACTGATGAATTTAAAAAATCAAAACACTTGCCGCTTGATATTAGCGAACCATTGCTTAATATGATAAATGCAACTGCTGGGATTAACGGCATATTTGTTGCGCGTGCGCTTAACCTTAGCCCACCAATAATTCCTGCAAGGATCTCTTTGGTTAGTAATGAACAACAGCCTGCTTTTGCCAAAGGCGCGAAAAAATAAACTTGTAATAGTCTTAGAATGTAAACTGCAAAGTTGCCAAAATCCATGCTTGGTTAGGATTAGAATTATAAGTTATTGTATCTATCTGCCTTAATCCTCCGAATGACTGCGGTCTAAACATATCGTTGTCAAAATAAGGATAAGGACCAGCACCGCCCATGAGCTTAAGTGCCCAGGATGAAGCTGCGCTTAATGATTGGTAACCAACACCTCCGCCTAGAACAACATGCTCTCCTTTATCCTGCGGGCCAATATATTGCGAATTAGATGTTGCCTGTCCTCCGCGTACAAAAAACTTCCAGACTTTACCCTCACCGCGAACATCTACTGTTGCATAATCCACACTGCCTAGCAATGTCCAAAGTTTATAATCGTCAGAATTACCAACTATTATTTTCTGATTCTGCTTATCAAATAATAAATAGAAAGTAAGCGTTTCTCTTCCTAATGCCGTCTGCTCGAGCAGCATGCGATCAGTTAATGCAACCTGCCATTGCTTGAGCTCTTCGCCAGTTAATGTTTTATCAGCATAAGCAACACCAGTAAGTAGCGTGTGTTTTTGAGTTTGCACGATATTAAGCAATGCTTGCGCCTGCCAACCCGTAACTGCGTTGCCATCTCCAGATAATGTAAACGTTGGACCAAATCCTATTTTCATCCTGTCAGCTAGAGTTACTGGTCTTTTTGCCCCGTATATTTCCATTCTTAATTTATCATTTTCAGAATAGAGTTCTATTTTTCTAACATCAAAGCCTAGCTTACGAGCTTCAGCTGCATCCTCGCTATCCCCAATTAAAACTGTATCCTTTTCTCCCTCGCCCCGAGCTCCTTGGACTATTACATAAAATTGATCGATTTTTGGCTCGGATTTTTGCATTCTTGCAGTAAAAAGTATATCCCAGGCAGCCAGTTCTTCGGGCTGGAGCTTCTGATCCTTTGGTTCTTCATTGCCATAGACTGCGGATGCGATCAGCAATTCTTTTTGCGCTGTTAATTTAGCGCGTAGCTCTTCATAACTAAGATTAGCATAAGTTCCCTCTTTTTTACCTGGCGCATCCAATCTTGCAAATACTCTGCCGCCAGATGTTAATGGGCCTTGCAAACCAGTAAATAATTTACCTAACGGGAAACCCATGCCCAAAAAGGTATCGAGATAAACGCCACGGGCAAAACCAGAACCCAAATAGGTTGTTGCCTGCGGGTCGCCGGCTTGCTGCGCATATGTTGATTGATAAAGATAAGCATTTGCTAATGCATCAAAGAATATTTCTTCGTTAGGGAAATACAAACCTCGCAAACTGCCGCGACCGTAGAAGGCATCCTGAACTTCAGCTTCGCCTGCTACAAATAATTTACCTTCGTATGTTATTCCTAAAACTGCTTTATAGACGTCGAAATTAACAGTATCGCGAATTTGCTGCGCTGCACTTTTTATTATATCAGATTGCTGTGCTGGGTTTCTTTGCATAAGGCGAATCGAATTATCGATTATATCCGGAATTCTTGAAAGATTAACAAAACCTGGAGATTTGCCAAACCCAGCCAATATTCCGTTTTTCTGAGCCCACCACATGAGCATGCCCATACCATAATGCTTCCAATCTTCCTTTTCTTGCTGACTTACAAAAGCGCCAGCTTCATCAAATTGCCTTGTAGCATTTGTTATGCCTGTAGCCATATAGCTGGTTGCAGTAAGCCAACCTGTTTGGTTTGCTTTATTTTCATCCCATTGATATGTTCGCATAAGAACGTTTCTTGTTTTTAGGAATATGTCAGTTGCCTGTGCATCTAATATATTAAAGTACCTGCTAAGATCAAATGTTGAATAACCAGCAGTTACGCCAGCCGCAGATGGTTCGCCAAATAACAATCTACCAGGAATGTTTGGAGGCATCCATGCTAGATAAGGAGTTATGCCTGTTCTTTCAGTCATTAATTTTACGCCAAGTGTTGTTGGCACACCTGCAAGCAATCTAAGCTCATAAGCAGCATCTTTTGTAGTGTCAACTTTTCTTATCAGGCATTCTACTTGCTGCTCGACGGTCTCGAAACCAGCTTCTCCGGGTTTTTTGCCTTTCTCGATTTTTGGCGCTTCTGCACCTCGATAGAACATGGCATGCACACCGCGCTTTGGATTGATGCCAATTACTGAATCAAGCCATCCTTTGCCTGCTTCAACTGTTACGCTTCCACCTACTGCCTGCTCGATATATGCTATGTCTCTTTTATCGCTTGACGGATTGGATCTATAAGAAGTAACCGGATTTCCTTGATCGTCTAAAACTGGTTGCCCATCTGGAGTAGTAACTGGTTTGTTGTAAAATGTTGGTTCGAATCGCTTGACAGCCTCGCCGAGCGCTGCCATTGCCTTATCGCTAAGTGTAAAACCAAGCGCAGCGCCATTGAATCCATGAAGAGTTTCCTGACCAGTAAATTGGTCTCGCCCTAATGTTTTCAAACTCGCGTAAACCTTATCCTTGTCAGCTTCCAAGAATAAATAATTACGCAAATCTGTTTCAGTGTCGTGCCCGTATGCGATTTGATAGGCATCTCCATCTTTTGTAATGTAATAAAGCCTGCCTCGTAATTGGGTCATGCTGCTTATTTGATCTTCGAGCCCAGCAATTTCGGCATTAGCGCGGGCAATTTCTCTATCAATTTCAGTTCTTCTTTCACTTGTTGTAGCTGAATTAGCACTTTCTTGTTGTAATGTTGCTATATTTTCGCGAAATACTCTTTGTTGATCCCTTTTATTTTGTTTATCTAATGGCGTAGCACGCTGAACATCCAAACCTTCAATATATACCAGCATATTGCCTTTGCCTTGCTGCTTGAAAATATTTAGTAATCCGCCAAGGATCTGATCCTCGCGCCATTGGCCTGCGGCTGTGTAATTATATACATTCGAACCAGGCTGCAGAGGGGCAGATAATATAGGAACGTCAGCGCCCATCGGAATTCCACCACCAGTAAATCGCGCAGTTGCTTCGCCTTGTCCTGCAAGTGTTCCTCCTCTTACAAATTGTTGGTGGCCACCTGTAGGTGTTCTCTCCTGGCCTTCAAAACCAGCTTCAATAGTTTTCTCCCGTCCTTCCTTTGGTATGCCGGTATACACGCCACCTTTTCCAGCTCCGCCAATTAATCTGCCTTCGAATGGAGTTGTTGGCCCGATTGCAAATATTTTAGCAAGCTCGCGAAGCATTCTCGGAGTGCCAACCCTGCCAATGCGAAACATAGGTGGTATTTGCCATTTGAAAAGATCTGCTTTTGGCGGATAAAGCTGCGAATAAATCCAATCAAATCCTTGCGTAGCTCCGGCTGTAAAATCAAGATCAAGATTTAGGCGCAATGGATCGCGCGGCAGATATGGCAAACCTGGCGGCTTTAAGCTTAGACTATATCCACCAGGCACTGCAAGCGTTGGTAATGTAAATTCATCCCTTCCCAAACCAAAGCTTGGCTTAACTCTATAAAATGGATGCGATTCGTATGTTGCTGGTCTGTCCCATATTTCTGCAAATAATTCTGGATGACCGAACATTGCAAGAAGCTCTGGGAATTTGTCTTTAATAGTTTTAAATCTGTCAAGCAGATAAGCCCGAAGCTGGGGCGAGTAACCGGAAAGCGGATAGAAATTCTCAATATATGACTGAAATGCGGTCATTACAACAAAAAAATCTTGTGGCGTTTGCGCAATATCGCCTACAGCTGAAAGCACATTGTCCAAATAGCCCGGGATAAGGTATTTGTCTCTTCTGAATAATGATATTAAATTATCTGCAACCCCGGATCGCGCTTGCGAGTCATTGGCCCAGATGCTTCCTGTTCTTGTGATTACACTTTGAAGAACAAAAATATCAAGAACTGAAACCTCGTTAACCATTTTATCAAATGCGTCTCGTTCGTCCTGCTTGTCAATTTCAGAAGAACCGCGCCATTGGTTATTGGCCTCTTTCTCGCCGCGCACCACAGCCATGTTCATATTGAATGCAGAAACAGCAGAATTTAGTTGGGTCTTGTTATTCTGGAGAAACACGAGCAACGAATCCGGATCAGTTATTCCATACGATTTTAGCGTATCAAAATCAATTAGATTATTAAGAAGAGAATAATCAACTGTGCCATCAGCTCGTTTAAAAACTGCCTTATATCCATTTAAAAATAATTCGAAATCCTTTGCATTGTCTGTTGAAAGTCGAGATAAAGAATGCGCAAACCCGCCATATAATCTTAACCAATTTTGAATAGTAAGTGAAAATGCATCGCCCGCTGACATGCTTGGATGCGTTCCTATTATTGCATTGTACTCGTTTGGATATTGGTTTTTTGCACGCGCTGCAATTATCTGCTCTATTAATGCTTTCTTGTCTGGTTGAAGCGAATTTAACCAGTTTGATTTGGCTTCGAAACTTTTTTGCATTTCTGGAGAAGGATTTCGAAGGTATGAAACTGCGGTGTCAACGTACGCTATTGCAGTGTCGATATCCGACGGCGCTATGAATACGTTTTTATAAAAATCAGCAAGTTCTTGTGATAACACATTTAGTCTTTCGATAGGGGTTTTTCTGTCTTTTGCTTCTTGTTCTGCATCAGCTATCTTCCTGCGCCATTGTTCTAAAAATGGCATAACTGCTGCTTTTGCTTCTGGATAAAGATCAAGCATTTTTTCCATTGCATCTATATGTGCTCTAAGTAGTTTCACTGCACCAAGAACATTTTGAATTGCATCTTTTTGTTCTTCGCCTGCAAGAACCTTAACTGGCTTGCCATGATAAAGTTTATGATAGCCGGAAATATTTGTTACGAAATCTAATCCGTATTTACCAATTAATCCTCGCTTTGCTTCAGCTGCGTTATCAGCTTTGAGAGAAAGAGCGATGTTTAATGTCGTATAACAGTCTGAAACCGCGTCAAAAAGTTGTTTTGGCGTTATAGAAGAAGAACTGAGTTTTGCACTAAGTTCCTCGTTCAAAATCTGGATCTTTGGATTTTTTCTAATTAGGTCGTTGAGCATATTAATAAAACGAGTATTTTCTGTACCGTCTGGATTAAACG
>JAHFGR010000167.1:0-719 GCA_023247345.1 Microcaldota archaeon
GCAATTTAGATCGAACCTAAATGTATCATTTTGTTGAAGTACAGGTGAAGTTGGAGGTGTAATAAAACATGTAGATGCTGGATTGCCAACGCTAAATGTCAAATTAAATGTCCTTATGTCTGGCTGTGTTGCAGAGCACGTAGTTGCTTGTGCTCTAACTGTCAATGACAATCGCGTGCTCGTATCCCCAGAATAATCTGGAGCAGTTAATAAAACGCATAATGTTTTTTCCCCGCTTGTTGCAATGTTGCTGTTGAATCCATTGCTGCCTCCTCCCGGGCATGGTGTTGCTGTAAATCCGTTTGTTGCGCTTACACCGGTTACTTTATTTGTAACATCACCGTTATTTCTTACAGTTATATTAACTCGCGTTGAACTGCTAGGTGGTAGTTGTAATTGCGAAGTTGTAGGTGGATCTGTACTAAGAACTTGTATGCTTGAGCGGCGGTCTTCTACTGTTATACCAACTATATTATGCGGTGTTGTTGTGAATGAATATTCCGATGCGCCAGAGCCAGATCGCGCAGACGTTCTGCTAAAAACTGTTTCAACATCATAACCATTACAAGCCGGGTAACGAATAACTGCAGCACATCCATTAACATTAAATTCCGAATCAAAACTATAACTTGTAGTAGATACTGAGAGAGGAACAGTATAACTGAAAGAAGTAACTCCGTTAGTATCTCTTGCAGCAGGATCAGAAATTGTTGTACCCC
>JAHFGR010000167.1:729-3154 GCA_023247345.1 Microcaldota archaeon
AAATCATCCTGGCCAGTACAAACAAAATTAACACTTCCTCTTTTGCCATCTAGTGATCCACCTACTAAATCGTATTCGATCGGCTGATTTGTTAGAGATCCTTCTCCCCCCCAGCATGCTTCATCGGACCAACAAAAACTTTCGCCCTGTAAACTATTGTAGTTATCTCTATTCCAAGATATTGCAACATTGGGGCTTATTCCAGCTTGGTTGGGAATTGGAATACAACTATCTTCTAAATCGTAACCGCCTGGCACAGCAATTCTATTAGCATTAAAATCACTAGTTCTTGCCCATTGTCCTGAGATTGAATCTGTAACAGTAACAGTTCCTGGGCATATTACATCTCCATCACCTAGACTATTAGCATTTCCCTCTAATGCGCGAGAAGAAGTAGCTAAGCCCATATTATGAGTGTATCTTATATCACTTTCCACATTTCTATAGTCATCTGGAGAATTTACTCTAAAAAATCTTTGATCACTATCATCTGCTTGTGCAGCAAATATAGTAGCGCTAATTAGTAAAAGCAGAATAAATAATCTATTCCACTTCTTTTCCAAGATCGACACTAACTGTAAATCCAGCAAACCAACCACCTAGAGAAGGAAGACGACCTAGAGCCCTTGTTTCTGTTTTTGTAACATCTAATCCGAGTGTTAATTGCCTAAGTTTGTAAAATGCACCGCCCCCTACAACATTTTCACCTTTGATTCCACGGACACCTATATCATGTTGTCCCTTTGCAAATTTTAAGCCTGGCGATATCATCCAGTTTGGTCTTTCTATATCTCTTTGGCCAACTACGTAATGTGTCCAATCAATAACCGGCATAATGGTCCAGCCTTTTACATTGTACGCTGCAACTCCAACATCTAATTTATATTTAAGTGTTCCAGGAGTTTCATATTCCAAGATTGCTCCATAATATAATGGTGTTTCTATTTTTGGTAATATGGCGTTTCCGCTTAAATCCCTAAACCCTAATTGAAGGTTAAAACGCGCTGGCCAAGAGTCCGGTATTCCTATTGGTATTGTTGCTGTCGGTGCAAGAGATAATTCCATGCCTTTTTTAAATTCAACTGTTCCTTTTGGACCTGCTTGCTGAACTATATCTGCGTTTTTTTCACCAGTAGGTTTCATTACTAGATCTCCGCCTTCATAAGAACCTTTATACGTTTCGCTTACTAACATATCAAGTAAAAGTAATCCTGAGATATATAGTTTGTATGTTCCACTATCTCCTAAGAAAATTCTAGGGCTTTCTCCCCCTAATGTCAAAAGTGCAACTGGTTTTTCTATTACTAATCTATTTACTGAATCTTGTAATCCTTCTACTAAACTATTCTGTTGCATTGCACCTACAATATCTCCTTCTCTTAATTTTTTTTCTATTGCGCCTGCATTTCCGCCTACGAGATCTCGTAAATCTCCACCTGCTGCCTGGCGTAATCTTGTTAGTATTTCTTCGCCTGCTTGCCTTGCTTCAGTACTACCTTTTCCATAGACTAATTGTGTTCTTACTGCTCCGCCTATTTGTGAAGAAAATGCTTGTTCTTGTTCATCTGGCAGTGCGGCCTTAATTGCCTGGCCCAATCTAACGTCCGGAGTTCCAATTCCTCCGCTTTTTCTAGTTGCTGCAGCTTCTGGGAAAAATTCCATTCTTGGTGCCCTTAGTTCTTCACCACGTATTAATGGTACTGGTCTACTTTCTGTTCTTCTCATGAGTTCTGCATCGTATAACTTTTCTTTTTGGGCATCAGTAAATTCAAAGGCCTTGGTTAATCCTTGAGATGGATGGTAAAATAGTTCTAAGAATTTTCTTTTCTGTTCGCTTGGCATTTCGGCTTGCTTGTTTTTCCAATCATTCCAAACTGATATTAAATTATCAAGATTACTATCTGTTATTTTTCCAGCTGGCCTTGAGTCTTTCATAATCTGTACTGCTTTTTCAATGTCTGCATTAAGCTTCGGATCTGCTTCTCTTTCTCTCATTGCACCACCCATATCATCACCTTTTTGCGCATGTACCGTAGAAACTAACGGTGGCATATTTTGAAAAGTGATAAATGCTAAAGGCATTATCAAGTTTCTCATCATTCTTTTCATTTCCATCATTTAACATATTTATTACCTTCTTTATTTAAATCATTTACTTTTCTTTTTTCTTTATTGGTTCTGCGACTACTGGAGAACAACCACATGACATGATAACCGCACTAAATGTTTCTCCTATTCTGGCCCTAATATGTCTTGCAGGGCCTATCTCTACTTCTCCTTCTTTATCATTTTCTATCGATGCATTAATTGGACCAGCTAATGTAGTTAAACCATATCTTTCATAGATTCTATCCTTTAGTTTAATATCTATGTTACCTCTTTCACCAGTAAGGGCAGTAGTATACGTATATGTTCCTATTGCCGT
>JAHFGR010000168.1 GCA_023247345.1 Microcaldota archaeon
AATCAACCAGTGATGCCATAAATTAATTTCTAAAAGAAGGTTTTAATATAAGTTACTAGCACCCAAATCCGTTAGTACAGGCCCCAAACTGAGGTTTATTTTCAAGAATTCCATAAACTCCGAATTTATCTATAAACAGGTTTGTTTTAGTTAGAGTATTTACAGTGGTATCAAGAGTAGCACCAATGTCTGCCCAATTGCCATTGAAGTTAGTGTATTTAGCAATATAGAACCAGTTTTCATCATAATTCCCATTTTGTACTTCAGCATTATCCCAATTCCAGGTTATGCTATTTATTACAGGTTTTCCGACCCATGGTTCTATCGCTATAAACTTTTGAGCAAAAGATCTCTGTAAAGCTGGAAGGGGTGCAAACTTGTTAGACCAGCTGATAGAATAATCTTGTGAAGCGTCGCCATTCAGCAATTCATGGTGCATAGAAAGAACAGTGTCATCTTTGTAATCCCCGTTAGGATTATCAAATACAACTTTTGAAAGATCTACAATTAAACGTAAGTTCTCTGATGTCCCATTAAACTTAGTGGCCGTCATATCGTCTTTTTCAACATCGAAATCTACCAGTTTATTGTTATAAAAATGATCAGAACCCATGCTTATAGAATCGTGACCTTTGGATGATAAGATATTGAGAGCATAGATGTAAACACCAATGTTATTACCACTAAATTCGTTAGATGAAGTAATGATATTAGATGGCCTAAAAGCATTGGTGGTGTAGGAAACTCTTAACCCAGTCTTCGCATTATCCTTAATTCTGTTGTTAAGAAATAGTATATCTTTATGGTTTTGTATACTTATCCCGTTAAAATTATTATATACCTCATTTTGCGAGAAAATAGCTGATTCTATTAAATCTATTTTTATGCCATCTTCTCCAGTAGCATCGTGTGCTTTGTTCCCGGTAAATAAAACATTTTTATTATTGTTAGTAAGGTCATAATTAATACCATTAAGGTATGCGTCATTAGATGAAATAGTAACCTTGTCTTCGTCTGCAATTAAGAAACCATCTACTAGATTATCATAAACCTTGTTTAAAGAGATTTGATTTCTCACACCATTATTTATGTAAAAACCTTCCCCGACTGGAACAATACCAAACAGATTGATTTGACCACCATTATTAAATGCAGCATTGTAAAGTAATTTGTTATCATCTCCTTGAATATAACCTCCAGTGAAAAGATTCTGATAGAATGCATTTGTTATCAACAAATTAGAATTAGAAAGACTATGCACACCATCACTATATCCAGTTACTTTACAGTTTTTAATTGTTGTATGGTCTGACGTTTCAGGTACGACAATTCCATCTTCCGACACTAAACCTCTATCGGCTAGAAAAACCACTCCGGGACCAGTGAGTATATGCCCATCACAATCAAGATTAACATTTGAAGAACTTATCAAAATGCATGAGTGGCCACCAAAAACAGGTATAGGTGCTCCATTCAAATCCGCTGTAAGAACGTAATCTCCAGGCTGTTTTATTTCAGTACACTGATTAATGGTTTTCGGTTGTGGACCTGGGGGTGCTAAAACTAATCCAGATATTGCCAGCATCAATAAAATAATAGAAACAATCTTCATATTGGTACTTTATGGAATAGAGTATTTATAAGGTTTTGTTATTGTTTAGGTATTTTCCTAGTAATAAAATTTTTCTACTCCAGCACAATAGCAGGCTTATTCGGCAGTGCGTTCTTCGCCTTCTCATGACCGGCTTCGCGGTTTGGCAGTCTTGCAGTATCATATAAAACAAAAACATCACACGAGAACTGTTTTTTGAAAAAGTCGATCGCATCGTTCAAAATAGTGTACTCCTCCTTATCGCTAAGCTTTTCATGAAGCGAATGGGCGTTCTTTATCAACTGTTTGGTAACGCGTTGGACGTCATTCATCGAGACAGGTTGTCGAGATATTTGCCCAGCAGGACAATTCATCGAGACCTTGAGTTCCGGGTCTTGCGCCGCGGTTTTCATAATCTTGTCAAAAGCCTTCTCACGGCGTATTATCTCGTAGACCTTGTGCTTCCATGAGCCAGCAGTGTATATGAAGATATACTTAGGTGTCTTGCCGGTTAGTTTGATGACATTTTCAACATCAGCAACGGTTTCTTTTATAAGTTCCTCTCCCAAATCTATTAGCGGGTAGTATTTTATGTCAACCGCCTGCGGGAATTCGTTTTTTATCACAAGTTCCTCTCCACCCAGCTTATGCCAGATTTCTTCTGCAATGTGAGGCATGATGGGTGCGATGAGAAGCGACCAGGTTTTCAAAAAATCCTTTAAATGCGGTTTGTCTGCTCGCTTGAGATACCAGTGCAAGTCGTTTACCAGGTCATAAAATATCTCAAGTGTAAGCTCTCTTATTGCAAATTTTTCGTAGCATTCATTGGCGGCGTTTATCTTTCTTTGCAGACGAGAATGGAGCCATTTATCTATTTGGGTTTTGGGTGGCGGGTTTTGGGTGGCGGGTTTTGGGTGGCGGGTTTTGCTACTACTGTCCACTACCAAAGACCCGCTAGCAATTTCTTGCTCAACTAATTTATAAATAAACTCAAGCCTGCTCCGTGCACCTTCAGCAACGCTTTTGTTGAAGTCAGTATCCTGCGTCAGGTCGGCGCCGCTGACGGTTGCAAAACGAATGACATCTGCTCCGTATTCTTTGATCGCTTTGCGCAGCGGCAGTATATTACCCATGCTTTTGCTCATTTTCTTTCCATCCATTAGTACGAATCCATTAGTAACGATTTGCTTTGGCCAAAATCTCTGCCCGAAAATCGCAACATGATTGAAAATATAGAACGGGAGATGATTACGGATAAGGTCGGCGCCGCTATGCCGCGAATCGCATGGGTACCAGTACAAAAAGCTTTCACGAAGCTTTTTGAGTCTCGAATCAAGTGTCTTGCGTCCAGATACCTGACCTCCGACACCTGATGCCTGTTTTGTTTTTGGCTCTTTTCCTAAAAGAACATAATCGAAGAATTCCTCGTCCATCTCTTCCTCCTTAATGTCGGTGAGGAGGTGTGAAAAAGTATAAAATGCCATGTAGATCGTACTGTCAGAAAGCGCTTCGATCATAAGTTTCTCGTCAAACGGAAAACGCGTGCCTAAACC
>JAHFGR010000169.1 GCA_023247345.1 Microcaldota archaeon
CTTGGTGCATGGAAAGGCAAAAAACTGGTTGCAAGCACTCAAGCTAGAAGAGGACTTTGGAACGAAAGAAATAATGCCGGCATTGCAATTTCCGTGATGAAAGAATATCGAGGCAAAGGACTCGGAGAGAAACTACTTAGAATGATTATTGCTCTTGCAAAGAAAAAACTAAAACCGCGAAATATGTATCTTTCAGTGGCTGCACCAAACAAACCAGCGCTTTCTCTATATAAGAAACTTGGATTCAGAGTATTTGCGAGGTTTCCGAAATGGGCTAAACATAGCAACAAATATATCGATGTATTGTATATGTTACTAAAGTGATTTGTGATTTCAATGCAATCAGAAACTAAAGAACTAATAAAAAGACTCTACCTGTCCCAAGTTCGAGATAATGGGATAGGTAAAGCTAGTTATGAAAAATTAAGCGAAGAAGAAAAAAGAATGCTCGAAAAAATTAATGGTGTCCACTACCTCCTGCCAAATGCCCGACATCAGATAACCGTTGTTATGGCTGGCGGGGCATTTGATATTCTCCACATGGGGCATCTCTACACACTGAATGAGGCTAAAAAACATGGCGATGTTCTTGTTGTATCTGTTGCGACTGATGATTTAGTAAAAAGAAAAAAAGGAAAACTTGTTCACTCACAGGAATACCGAGCGAAAATGGTTGAATTTTTGAAACCGGTTGACCTTGCGCTCGTTGGTGTCGATAAACCGGAAAAAACATTTGAACGAGTAAAGCCGGATGTAATAGTTTATGGCTATGATCAAAAACCATTTTTGCAGCCAGAAGATGTTAAAATAGTCCAGTTAAAAGAGAATTTAGATGATGAGAAATTTAAGACAAGCAGAATAATAAGGGAGTTGGGGTTATGAAAAGTTAGTTGTCGTTTCCAGTCAAGTGGAAAACGAAGCCATCAAAAAATGGGCGATTGCGCGAGGCTTACCACTGAAGCAAGCGGACTGGAAAACAAGTTTTTAGAATGCGTTTTTTATTTTATCTGCTGTTGCCTTAAAATCTGTTTCTTTATATTTCTGGACCGGAAAGATTTTCACCCTATCATCTTGATATCTCGGGATAACGTGCATATGATAATGAAAAACTTCCTGCCCTGCGGCCTTTCTATTTGAGTTGAGCAGATTAATCCCCTGGGCACCCAGCCCGTTCATTGCAGCATTTGCAATTTTTTTAGTTGCAGTAATAACTGCTTTAGCATCATCTTCGACCATATCAAAGATATCACTACAATGATTTTTAGGGATTACAAGAGTGTGCCCACGACTAACCGGGCTTATGTCTAAAAATGCGAATGTGTTCTCATCGTCGTAAATTTTGTTAGAGGGTATCTCGCCCTTTATTATTTTGCAGAAAATACAGTTGTCCATAGTCAGTTTCTAAACGCAAATGTTTTTAAAGGATTAAATAATACTATACGTAGTGATTCCCATGGTGCTTACGATGCTATTAGGCCTTTTGAAATTCAAGGAAGAAGATGAAGAAAAAACAGAAGTAAAGCAAAATCTGGAAAAATCAGCATTGCTTACTGACTTTTTAAAAGCAACAGAAACAAGAAAATTTATTTCGGATTGGAAAGAGAAAAAGAAATTTACGAGGCGTGGCATAGAGAAATTGCTCGGGGTTCTTTTCTTTCAGCACGATTCTAATAAAAAAGCCCTAAAGGCAGCCGGAGACATACTATCTGCGCTTACTGGTGAGGACGGCCTTATGAAGGTTCTTGGCGGCTTTAAGCTTGTTCCGGAAGGATTAAGAAAATTACTTGGCTAATAATAGCTATGCCTAAGGATGAAAAACAGGCTGAACTGATAAAAAAAGGCATTTGCCCGGCTTGCGGTAGATTGCTTGCTCATCTGGAATCATGCATTGAATGCCCTAATTGCGGATGGAGCGGTTGTGAAGAGGCTTGATTTACCTATTTTATTTGTATTTATCATCTATTAGCTTCATCTCTTCTATCAATATCCTGTCTTGTCTTATTCCCATAATCCTAATATCGTTTTGCATTTCACAACCGTTTGCAAGTTCTTTATTTTCTCCTATACGTCTAATAGTGGCTGCCAGTTTTGATGCTTGCGCTAGAAGCTTAGAAATCAGCCGTGGACCCTCTGGAAATTTAAGATACGCCGCATAGTTCCCCAGAACCCTGGTGCCATCAGATGTTCGAAGCACTTGCCCTATCTGACCTACGCAATATTCATGACTTAATTCGGGAAAGGCCCTTACAAGAAGTTCTAGTGTTTCTGGAGCTGGAATTAACATCTCGGCAAAAATGATTCTAGCTTGACTGAGAATTACGGACACCCACAGTATTAAATTGAATTCCGGTCCAAGGCGCGTAAATAAGAATAATCCCTGATAATATTTATCCCCGCTACTGCTTCTAGATGCAGAACCGGTTTGACTGAATTGTTCTTCTAACAACTTTCTTCTTAGTGTTCGAAATTGCCTAGATGGATAATTCATCACACAGGAATCCTTGGATTTGTATGTCATCAAATCTTACTGCGTTTTAACAACTATATTAATTTAATCCTAAAAAAATGGAATAATTAGAGTAAAAATTCTATATTTAGATAAAAAAATGGAATAAAAATTCCATAAAAAAGATAGATTTAAAATTATAATCCCATAAATTCCAGTTATGGACAAACTTAAGCTGGACACAAAGGATTTTGTAATATTGGATGCACTTCAAGAAAACGCCAAGCGATCAGTTTTTCAACTAGCTAAAAAAATCAATATACCACCAACAACGATTCACAATAGAATCAGAAAGCTCAAAGAAAAGGGTGTAATTGAAGCGTATGTTGCACGCATTAATCGTGAAAAAATAGGGCAGACATTGTGCGCTTTGATTTTTGTATCTGTGAATAATAACGAGTTGGAAGCTTCATCTAAGAAAGGCGGGCTGGCAAGGCAGATTGCAAAATATCCAAACGTTGATGAGGTTTTTGAGACGACTGGCAATATCGATCTAATTGTCAAGGTCTACGGCAGAGATATTAAAGAAATAACTGATTTTGTCATAAACAAAATACGGGAATTTAAAGGAGTTGTAAAAACAGAAACCGTTATTGCGCTTTCTGAGATAAAAGGATAGAATTA
>JAHFGR010000170.1:0-2522 GCA_023247345.1 Microcaldota archaeon
TTGAGTACATACTCATTCCGAGATTGCAGGAACAAAGAAGGATGATCTCATTCCGATTAGATGAAATGGAAAGGGATAATTTCGTAAGCCTGAAAATGATTAAGCGCAAGCTGGGAAAGGAAAAAAAGGCGGCATAAATACCTAACTGACTAACTACCTAACTATGATCCAAATAACAAATTCCGATCAGGATATAAGCTATTTGTTTAGGCAATCGCCTAACCTACTTTTAACCTATTTAAATATAACTGTTTTAATATCTATTATTAATTAAAGTAAGTAATAAATAATTAAAGTAATAAATAATAGTAAATAGTAGTAAGCTTGGTCGGTTTTATCGCCCACAGTTTAGTTTGCAGCGTCGAATTGATTATCGAGGTGAAAGAATGGGTTTTGGAAAAGAAGAGGGCTCGGGTCCCAATATTCTGGTTTCGCTTGTTGTTTTTCTTATAATCGCTCTGGGCGGCATGTATATAATATCAAATCAGACAAAACCGCAGAATTTTTACCTTAGCCAGCAGCAGGAGAAGAATACGATTAGCGTGCAGGGAGAAGCAAAAACAAAAGTCTCCCCGAATCTGGTTCAGATATCTTTTACCATAGAAACAAATGATACGGCATCAGCTAAAGTAGCGCAGGATAAAAACGCAGATGTGACTGCAAACGTGAAAAAACAGCTTTTGACTGCAGGCTTGACCGAACAGGACATATCTACTATCCAATTCACTGTGGAACCAATAAAGAAAAGCGTTTGGGAATGCCCACCACCAGAAGACAGAAAATGCGATTATTATGATCGGATATATAACGATGAATTGATCGGCTATCGCGCAGTGCATCAGCTATTCGTCAAATCAGGCGATACAACCAATGCAGGAGCTTTATTGGATGCAATATCCGCTGGCAGTACTTACGGCGCTAATAATTATGGAAAGATTGATTCAGTGGCATTTACGCTGAAGTACGAAACAAAAAAAGAACTCGAACGGGACCTGCTTGAGAAAGCATCTGCTGATGCAAAGAACAAAGCGCAGAAAATTGCTTCTGGTACCGGGGTTTCTTTGGCAAAACCGGTTAGCATAAGCGAAAGCGTAGATTATCCGGTTTACTATAATTATAACTACGCTCCAAGAAGCGAGACAGTGGTTGATACCGCCGCAATAATGGGGGATACCCGGGTTTTCGCTGGCCAGGTAGATGTAACCGCAAAAGTAAGCGCGACGTTTGAGGTTAATTAGAGGCGTTTGGCCAGAGGTGCAGGTGGCAAATAAATGGAAATAAAATATACGCCTAAGAAAATTGTCTTTAACAAAGAACTTCGCGCCATAGATCAGTTTGTTTTTTCTTTTGTTCCGTATTTGGAGAAGGCACAAATCAAATATGTTCTTATCTCAGGTTATGTTGTTTTATTCTTTGGTCGTGATCGAAGCACTGAAGATGTTGACTTATTTGTTGAAGATCCGACATATGAAAAATTTCTCGCCTTTTGGGGGCTAGTGTCAGAGGAATTCAGTTGTATGAATGCGCAGAACCCTAAGTCAGCGTACGATTTGTTTACAAGTGGGGCAGCCCTACGCTTTCATAAAAAAGAGTCTTTTATACCAAACATAGAATTTAAACCTTTGAAAACTATGTTGGACCGTTATTCATTAGAAAAACGCATTGAAGTAGAATGCAATGGACAGATTATTTACCTATCTCCATTAGAACTTCAAGTTGCCTTTAAGCTTTGGCTTGGCTCTGAAAAAGATGAAGAAGATGCACGTTTTCTTTATAAACTGATTAAAGAAGATTTAAGTAAGTCATTGCTTAAAGAAATGTTAGAAAAACTTGGTGTTTCTAATAAGAAATTTGAAAGTATTATAGGTGAGAAACTTGAGTGATCTTCCAGATATCGATATAAAAGAATTGAAAAAACATAAAAAGCAGAACTTCCAGGAGCGCTTGAAATTTATTGATCAGTATGTTGAATGGTTGAAGAAAACGCCTAATAAGGTTTGGTCAAAGCAATTAAAAGCGCTGGATTAAGCTGGTTTATGGTGGATGGCAGAGGGTTGAAGCTATGAAAAAATTTCTTTTTATTTTTTTTGGATTTTTATTTAGTTTGTTTAGTACAGTATTTTCAGCAATAAGCGATCCTCCAGTAATGCGCATTCCTTTTACGCTTTTTTACCTATGCGACGCAATACGTGATGCCTCTGTCTATCTATCAATAGCAGTCATTATCGTTGCTTTGGTTCTTTTTCATTATAAAAAGGATATCTTCAGGTCCAAATTCTTTTTGTTTTTATTGGTCCTAATCCTTGCCCTACTCGCATACGTATATTATGACCCGGGCATATTGCTCAAAGTTCTTCAGCTAGATGCTACAGGGTGTAAACCTCCGGTGTAAATATGCCAGACGAAATAATAGTAACCCGCGACATGCTCAAGGCAATAGGCGCAGAAACGCGCATAGATATACTCAAGGCACTCAGCCAAAGGCAGAAAACCCAGACCGAACTTGCAGATGAACTTAGTCT
>JAHFGR010000170.1:2532-3109 GCA_023247345.1 Microcaldota archaeon
ATCTTAGCGGCGCTGGTCTGGTTGAAAAACTGGAAGAGGGGAGAAAATGGAAATACTACAAGCTTACAAGAAGCGGGCAAAAAATAATCAGTAAATCGCCAATAAACGTGGTGATGATACTAAGCGTTAGCCTGATGTTCGCTTTCGCAGCGCTTTTCTTAATGCTTCAGAAAACCGCATTTATTTCTCCGCAGCAGGATAAGCTAGTTGCAAGCGGGGGTATTGACGAAAATCTGGCAAAGACTTCGGTTTATAATGAAAATAAAAAAACCGATTTACAACCGCCACCTGCAGCAGCACCGGTCGCCGCGAATAATTCTGATTCCGAGATACAAAAAACGGCAGTTGTGACTGAAAAGGAGCAATTGCCTTTTGCCGAGCTTATTATATTTACAATCGCAGTGTTCGCGAGCGGCTACTGTATCGGGAATTTGTTAAAAAAGTAAAAGTAAGCGCAGAAATCACTTGACCAAGTCCAAAATCATCTTAAAGTCTGAATAGTCCCTGGTGCCTTCGAGGATGATCACATAATACGAGTTATATTGTACGAGCGTGCCTTTAACAATTGAACGAACGC
>JAHFGR010000020.1 GCA_023247345.1 Microcaldota archaeon
ATGTTCGGAATCCTTTTGTTTTGATACATCCTCGAGCTCGTCGGTGGGAAGTGTTGTTTGCATTACCTCGGCTGTTGGGCCGCCTGAACCGCTCGCGATAGAATCTAGATCAGATATAGACTCTAAATAACTTGTAAGAAATTCCTGGATCGCGATTTTCCCATTTTCATTGTCTTTGTGCCCGCTTGTTTTCATGTATACCTTCTCGATGGTCGGCATCATTTTGCTCTTAACCTGGTCTGCCTTATGTTTACCAAGCTTCTTCTCGAAAAGTTGAGTTATCGGAGATAGAATCTTTGCCTTTTTTTGCTCGGTTGTTTCATTAATGTCTATTGGTTGCTCTGGATGAGATGAAAATATTTCAGCAAGGTCCATTACTTCCTGCTCACTCGATTTTCTCTTGTCTAAAATTTGCTGGACAAAATGCTTGACAATTGGATCTTTGTCATAGCTTAGTTCCATAAGTGCGAATATGGCGGCTGGATCATCGACATCTGCAAGCTTTGATGCTGCATTCATCCTGATCTTAGGATTCTCATCAAACGTAAGTGATACTAATTTATGGATTTCTTTGTTTTGCGCGGTCATGATAATTCTAGAATAGATTATAGAAATAACTTAATAATGTTTTGCCCCAGTCAGATATGCATTTAGTAGCATGTCGCCTTTAGGTCATAACATCCGTTTGCATTTGCACCTACTGAATCATAACATCCACCATTGCAATAATATTTTGCATAACCTGGGCAACAGTATCCTTTTGAATAGCAATAGCCAGTAGAACAGTACTGTTTATTATTGCTGCTGCCATCGCTTGTAGCGCCGCCGGCATTTGTATTATCGCCACCGCTTTTACACGTAATCTCGCCGCAAATATCTCCGCTGCAAGTATATCCCTGCTTACAGTATCTGCACTGGCCAGCATTTGGATTACCACTTGTCATGGCATCCTCGCTGCAATAGCCACACAATGTATAACCTACTTTCCCCTGACACTGACTACTAAAAGAACCGTTGCTCCGATTGCTGAGGCACCCACTTAAAAATAGTATTATAGAAATTACAAACACAAAGAATAGTTTGTTATTTATCATAGCCTCGTAAATGATTCACACAAAACGCTTAAATACTTTATTGATAATAATTGTTATACTCATTTTATAAAAATAAATAAACTAGGACTTATGAGGATGTGTGGGAATGTTATAATGCGCCAAATAATTTGGCACGCACATAGAAAAACATTTGGTTTTGTATATGGCTGACGAAGAAGAGATAAAAAGAAGAATAGTTGAGCTCGAAAAGCAAAAGAGCGAACTTATAGAACAATTAAGGAGAGTAAATTCAAAATTAAGATACAAGAAGTACGAGCAAAAGGCATTAGAACCATTCTTAGAGCAAACAAAAAATATACGAATCTGGCCATTAAAAAGGCAGAAGCAGATAATCGATTTCAAAATAGCGACACAGGCATATACACCAAAAATAGAAAAGGAATGGATAAAGGAATTAAAGAAAATAGACGAGCAGCTAGATAAGGCGAAGGAGATAGAAAAGGTAAGGCGAAAAAAGGTTTTTGTAGAGCAGGATATTGCGCAGGCTGAGAAACAACTTGGTGAAACTGAAACTAAACTAAATGCAGTGTCTGATGAATTGAAAAAACTTTACGATACTAGGCGCGTTATCCAATCAATAACAAGAAAAGGAGTAAAAATGGGCGGTTTCAAAGACGATATAACTTTAGGCGATATTGGCATTATCGAGACTGAATAGATTTTATTATTTTTAGCGCAATGTGGGGTTTTCTTCTATAAAAGCACGAATTCTCTGATCGTGTTTTGCTGCTTCTGTTATATCGCTTCTGAATTTAGTTATTTGTTCTTGGGCTGGTTCTGCATCACTTAAAATAGTTTGCCTTTGCCCAACTGATTTCTCATACCTAGTAAGGCGAAAACCTTGGGTCCTGTTCCAGGTAATTAAATAACCATCATAACTCTTACTAATTTCTGAATCTTTAAGCATTACTGGTCCGGATTTATAAGAAAAGCTATAATGGCCGGTAACTAACGGAATTCCTGGAAATAGTCTTGGATTAGCTGAGCTTGAAGGAACGCTACCCACGTGCAGGGGACCTGCTCCTACTGATCGATGCATAAAAGTATTGTGGTAGGTAGGGTTTAAATAGTTTTACTTATCTTCATCTTGGCTATCTTCATCTTAACTATCTCCATCGCATCTTCTACAATCTTAGAATGGTCAGCCCACAGCTTCGGCAACGCGTCGGGACCGAACCACTCTGCCTGTGCTGCATCGTCTCCATGCTGTAGCTTGCCGCCAATTATCCTGCATAGATAGGCAGCAGTAATTACACCGCGTATGTCGCGATTTGGATCGCTGTAAATGCCAATTAGCGCAATTGGTTCGACATCTAAATTCGTTTCTTCCTTCATCTCACGCTTTAAACATCCGAGCGCGTCTTCATTTTGGTCGATTCTGCCACCAGGCACTGCCCATTCACCTATGCCTGGTGCAGCCCCGCGTTTAATTAGAAGAATTTTATTGTCTTGAATTATCACTCCGTCGCATGCGAATTCTCGAACCATGTATTAGTTATGTAACCAAATCTTATAAATGTTATAACCACAAATTTTGTAGTTTATGTCGTTATTTTTATAACTGTAATACGAATATTTAAAAGGAACTTTTGGTGTAGGATGATTACAATATTACAAGGAAGCAGAAAAACAGTCGGATATGGATAAATAAACATTATCTTTATAAAGAGTTTATACAAAATAACATAAGTGATAGTATGAATGGGGATACACTAGTACAAAGAACTAAAACTGCTTTTTCAGGTTATATGCGCAGGCAAAGAGAGAATCGAGTAGATAAATCCATGCGCAAAAGAATTCTCGAGTTGTACTGGCATGAAAATATGGGGCTTAGAAAAATTGCCGAACTATTAGAAGTATCCCACACAACAGTTTGGCGTGTTGTTAATGAAAATGAACCACCAAAATCTGTCAGAGATGCATTAAAGCGATTCGGTCCACTATTGGCAGGGTCTTAACTTCTTCTAAAAATCGCTTTTGGCCATTACAACATATACAGTACCAAATGCGCTTCCTGGTTTTCTAATTTTTGTAAGTTCTCGCAGATCTAAGCTCATAAAATCAGGTAAAATATGCTTGAAGTTTCTAAATTGAATATAATCAGACGCTGTTAGCTTCGTCATTGAATCTTTTGACTCATTTGGCTTTCGTGACAAAATATTCACGAAAAACCATAACATAAGTATCAGATTCTAAGAGGTTGTTCACGTCATCACGTGAATAGATAATGCTAACTAATGATTTAAATATAGCGCTTTTTGAAAAGATTGAAATAAAGATACTTGTTTTTCTGATTGGATTTTAGACTTTTTAATTGAAAAAAAATATAAGAAAAATAAAAGAAATATCTAATGGGTTTGGGTTGAGCCTTTCCCATCAGAAGGATATATATGCAAAGGCTCAAACGTGAAAGACTCTTCTAAATGATTTTATAAAGTCCTTTGCAGTTTCCTGCCCGCCTAAACCAAATGCAAGGCCAAATGCTAATGCAACGCCCCAAGAAGCACCTTGAGACGCAGTCAGCACCAGAATTTTTATTATGGAGGTATCAAAACCGATGGTGTCCAAACCAACAATGACACTTAGGAAGATAATTAGGTATTTTGCCATTTTTCCGGTTGTTTTGAGGTATGGTTCCTTGCCGGACTCTAAAAACTTTTCAAATACCCATTCTCCGAATATTGCTGCAGCAACAACAACTGCGATTGAACCCAATACTGCCGGAGCGTATAAAAGAATATTGCCTATAAAAGAACTAATTGCGCCAAGCTTTACAAGCAGCACTGCCTGTTGTATGAATACAAGCCATACAAAATATTTAACTAATTGCGTAACTATTCCAGTTATCTGAACCTTACCAAGCGCATCTTCCAAGCCATGTGATTTTAAATATTGCTCAAATTTTATTGAATTAAGAATCCTCTTTGTGAGCGCTCCAAATAGTGAACCTGCGCCCCAGCCGATAACAAAGATAACTAATGCGGCCAGTAGGTTCGGTAACAAATTTACTGCATTAAAAATAAAAGAATCTAAAGTAGTTCTTGCTGATTCTGCCAGTTTTCCAACAAGATCTGATACAAAGTCTGTCATAAATACACCTCGTTTGGAGCTATTTCGATAAGAAGTATTAAAAAGCTAACTAAGGTTTTCGAGAGCGCTTCGATAGCTGTAATGGTTGCGTCCTAAAATTGAACAGTGCGGCCTGAGTGCGAAACAGTCTCGAGGCGGGGGCCCGACTCACGTTTTGCCTTCGAGGCACGCCGCGCACTGTTCAACTAATGTACATTGCAGCATCGGGCCATTTTGTATTGACACAAAACATTTCAAGATACGGTCAGCTTTAATAAATAAATTTTCTCGAAAAAGAACGATTCGACAGCTATAATTCGCATTGAAAAACCTTTTTTATTGGCGATCGATTCGGTCTTTTTTAGATTATTAAGTGAACTATGGATCAAGAAAGCGTTGCCGGATTTTTTAAGATGCTTGCCAAAACTTTTCAAAAATTTATCAATGGTTTTTCTCCCGTATTTCCCACCGTCATAAGCAAAATTTAATTTGGTTTTTAATTTCTCTTCTTGCGTAGTTGGTAGGTATGGTGGATTAAAAATAATATGATCGAATTTTCCCCGCACTTTGGAGAATAAATTACTGTGGATGGTGCGGATGTTCTTTATTTTATTTATTTTTGAGTTATATTCGGTATTCTCGATTGCGCGCTTGTTTATGTCAACTGCTAGCACGCGGTTTCTTGGGTTTAGTTTAGCATTATTAATAGAAACTATGCCAGTTCCGCAACCAATCTCCAATATGCGCCCTTTTAATCTATGTGTGTGCTTTGCAAGCATAAAACTATCTTCTGCGGGTTCATAAACCTCATCGAAAACAGCGATTTTTAGTTTTTTGAAAAAAAATTGCATGTAGGAACATTTGGGCTAAGTTTTTTAAACAGCGTATGAAAAATAATGTCATGGTTTCTAAACAGATAATTATTTACCTAGTAGTATTAGTTTTGGTTATTATTGGCGCTTATTATTTCATTGGTTTTGGCAGTTCGCAGCCAAAAGACGATCCGAATGCACCAAAACCACCGGCAGGTTATGATATTCCCCAGGGGTCGATACACTGGCACCCAAGATTAAAAATAATAATCAAAGGAGAAGTTTTCCATATCCAAGATAATATAGGGATAGGAAATAGTGCAACTGATTCTAGTATTGGAAGCGATATGGGTGCTGCGCCAATACATACACACGATCTTGCAGAGGATCCAGCTGAAGAAACTGAAAACGGCAGGCGCTTACATATGGAATCGCTTAATCCACAGCTAAAACCTTCGACACTTTCCTTAGGGTATTTCTTTAAAGTCTGGGGAAAAACCCTTAACAGCACGTGCATATTCGATAAATGCAATGGACCGAGCGGACAAATCAAGATGTTTGTTAATGATAAGCCGAATACTGATTTTAACAAATACTTTATGCATGATGGCGATCGAATTTTAATTGTTTACGAGTAGATTGAAAACATGGACGAACTTCTTCTCTTTCTTCTTAAAAAAGGCGCCAGCAAGAATCCACTAAGAATTTCCACGAGCGAGATTGGAAAGGCGGTTGGCATGTCGCAACAAAATGCCTCGCGCCTTCTTATGGAATTGGAAAAGCAAGGGAAAATAAGAAGAACCGAAAATGGTGTAATGTTAACTGCTCGGGGATTGGAATTCATTAAAGAATTGTATGCAACTATGAAACAAGCACTAGAAGGCAATAAACTGAAAATAAAGGGCATTATAATTGAAGGTTTGGGTGAAGGCGGATTTTATATTTCTCTGACAGGTTATAAAAAACAATTTAAAGAGAAACTTGGATTCGAGCCATTTCCAGGAACACTTAACATAAAGTTGGATAAGGAGGAAATAGAAAAAAGATACCAGCTACGCGAACTCGAACCAGTAGTGATAGAAGGTTGGCGTGATGAGAAACGCAGTTATGGTGATTTATTTGCTTATAAATGTAAGCTTGATGGCATAGATGGGGCAATTGTCATACCAGTTCGCACTCACCATGGTTTGGATATTTTAGAATTAATCGCACCGTTCAATGTCAAACAAAAATTGAAAAAGGAAAATGGCGATGAAATTATTATAAAGATTTGAAAACTAGAAAAACGCCACTCCCGAGTCATAGGACCAGACGAGGTCGGTATGGACGTAACGCCTCCCGTAGTCGTCGTTCCAGTAGATGTGGTCACGAACAAGAGAGCCCAAATAAGCTTTATGTGATCGCAATAAATATCCAGCATCTGAACTTTCTTTTACTTTTCTACCATGAGGAATTTTTGTTTCAGCATCAGGCATATACAAACCACTTTTTTTAGGAAAATGTTCGATTAAATGAAACTCATCAGTTGCTCTTATTTCAAATTTATTATTCCCTAGATCTACCCGCTCAAAGTCTGGGTGTTCGACTATTAAAGCGCAGTTTGTTTTGCCTCTGAATTGTTCTGGTACTTGAAATGAGATGGAATATTTTAAACTATTGTCGTCTCTCCATCCAAAATTAACTTTCTTGCCAAATGGTTTATCTGGTTTTTCATAGATAACTAATGTTCCGGTCCATACTGGATAATTTTCTTTAAAATATCCTTCATCTTTAGTTTCATTCAGAATTCTATCATGAACATCATTTGGAACGATTAGTTTGCCTTCTCTTTTAGCTAACTCGAGCGCTTCAAAAAAATTTAAGCCTTTATGAAATCCTATTACTTGCAATGCTTTTTCAGGAGTCATGCTTCTTAGCATTTCTCTTCTTGCTCTTAGTCTTTCGAGTTCCGTGCCAGTAACATCTGCTTGTCTTACTGGTTGGGCTACCTCTGATTTATATCTGCCAAATCTTTTGTCTGCGCATAAACTCGTGCTCACTGCATATTGCCCACTGCGCATTGCCTTTCTACGAATAGCTAATTCTTGCATGTTAAAATTTAAGGTTGGATGTGTTTTTAAAAGTTGGCTTAAAGGATACGGCTATAAAGAATTTATTATTCTAATAAGAATATTGGCGAACAATTAAAAACACTTTAAAGAATATTATTTTATTTATCTGACTATTAATCATTGGTAGGTGAAAAAATGACTAGAAATATTATTATTGAAAAAGGATCTTACATTCCGGCGCCACAACGCGAAGTCGAATTAGTTGAGCGAAAAGGCTTAGGTCATCCCGATAGTATAATCGATGGAATAATGGAAGAGATAAGTAGAGAACTAAGCAAGGAATACATAAAACAATTTGGAAAGGTTTTGCATCACAATGTAGATAAGGGCCAGGTTTGCGGTGGCGGCACTAAAGTAGAATTTGGCGGTGGATTATTTGAAAAACCAATTTATGTTTTGCTAAGCGGACGTGCTACGACTCATGCAGAAGGAAAGGAAATTCCAGTTCAGCATATTGCAATAAAAACAGCGCGCGAGTATTTGAAAAAAGCTGTTCGCAATCTCGATGTTGATTCTGATGTCGAGCTAGAATCAAGAATAGCACCAGGAAGTGCTGATCTTGTTGAATTATTTTTACGCGGCCCAAAAATTGCATATTCAAATGATACGAGCTTTGGAACTGGCTATGCACCATTTGACGACTTGGAAAAAGTCGTGTTGAATGTAGAAAATCATCTTAATAGTGACGCATATAAAACCGCTCACCCAGAAATTGGCGAGGACATAAAAATAATGGGAGTACGCGAAGGGAATAAATTAAGATTAACTGTTGCTCTTGCTTTTATCTCGAAATTTGTACACAACATTGACGAATACGTAAAATTCAAAGAACGCGTTCGCAAAGATGTTGAAGATGTTTCAAAAAAAATAACTGACAATGAAGTGCAGGTTTTTGTAAATACTGCCGACGATGAAAAAAATAATAGTGTTTATATAACGCTAACTGGTACAAGCGCTGAGATGGGTGATGACGGCTCAGTAGGCAGAGGCAACAGAGTTAATGGGTTAATCACGCCGTTTAGAAGTATGAGTATCGAAGCTGCTGCTGGAAAAAATCCAGTAAGCCATGTTGGAAAGATATACAATACGCTTTCGTTTGATATCGCAAACCAAATTGTCCAGGAAATTCCAGAAGTGCAGGATGTCACAGTTACACTGCTCTCACAAATCGGAAAGCCGATTGATCAGCCAAAAGTAGCAAGTGCTGAGGTAATAACTAGTGATGGTAGTTATGAGAAAATAAAGGGTAAGGTACACTACATAATTGATAAAAACTTAGAAAACATTACAGAAATAACAAATAAGATAGTTTTTGGTAAAGTAGGTGTTTTCTAATTCTTTTTTATAGCTTTTCTTATATAGATTATAATTCAGTTTTTTTAATTGAGTAGTTTTTGTGAAACTTTTTATTAAAAAGTTTCGGGCCTATAGTCGAGTTCCGCCTTTTGGGAAAAGGCGGCCCAAAACCGCCAGTTCAAAAAGGATGGCGAAACTGGTAAGACGTCTGCTTGACGTGCAGAAGATTGCAGGTTCGATACCATAGCCCTTTTCTTTTGGAAAGAAAAGGGCTGAGGTTTTCACCCCAAAAGAAAGTTGCTTTAAAGGGTGTTGCTTTAAACGATATTTATTATAAATATCGTTTTTGGATCAATCCTTTTTTACAGTAGAAAAACTGTAGATTCTAAAAAGGCTTGAATTGAAAATCCTGTTGGGCCCATTTTTATTTTTTCTTGTTCTAATTATGTTGCCGCATTCGTAATGGCCTCCAGAACTATAAGTAATGATGGTAAGGTTGAACTCGAGTGCGGCTTTTTAAAATTTCCTAAATATTGTATTGTATGCCTTGCCGCCAGATCAAAAAATTGCGACAAATATCTCATGAAGTAATACTTCACTTAATCGGGTGATTTTTCAATGATCAAACGACCAAAAATCAGTAGAGAAGAAATAATCGCAGATGTAATGTATCTGCTAATTGCCATGGTCCTTAGCGCGCTCGCAATTTATATTTTTGACATTCATTGGAGCTTTTATCCGGGCCAAACTATTTTTCCACCGAGCAAACACATATTTCAAGATCCCACAGTTTATTATGTCGGTGTACCTATTGGAGGTATTATTGGTTTTCTTATTCTGAAACTTATTTTCTTTGCTTTTATGGAAGAAAAAAAAGCTCATGAGGATAGCGAAAATGGCAAGATGACTCGGGGTAAATAATCGTCATGGTAAAGAAAAATAAGGCATTCGTTGGAAAAAGAATAACTGAATATGGAGATGGCAGCGTACTATTCAAATCTAAGGCCAAATGGAACACTAATTAAATCGAATGCTGGTGGTCGTAGCCACCAGTCTGCAGGAGCTACTATGCACATAGCATTCACGATACCAGCAATATTAGTGCTTTCATCATAAACCGAAGAAAAAATACTATCATCTGCTTTTTGGATTAGAAAAAACTTGTGGCTAAAAACAATCGGGCTTATTCTGTTGTTAATGTCTACAAAACCAAAAACAACGGATAGATTCTTTGGAGTTAATGCGCCACCAGGCAGATAATAGATAATATCAGTTGTTAAAGCACATAAACTGCAGCTGATTGATTCTGCTGTACTGGATAGTTTTTCTACCAATAGGTCAGCGAATGTTCTTGCATAGTTGCTATTTCTATCTATTAGCAAGTGGCCACGCCCATCAAATCGCTTTCTTGCTTCTGCATCTTTTATGGCGCCGATTACGCGAAATGCAGCTACTGCAAAAGGTCGCCATTGCAATTCCTTGCAAACATATTTGTCGAATCGCGAATTAGAAGTAGAAATCTGAACTTGTGTCATAAGAAGTATTCGTATGTGAACGTTTTTAAATCGAGTCTGCACGCCACACGATGATTAACGCTTAGTAATTTCTAATTTTGGTTCTCTTATTTTTCTATAAGCTACAGCAGCCTTCATAAATTCTACGGCTAATGGTGCTGGGGCCTCGAGACGGGATTTCAATTCGATATGTGCTTGTGTTGCAACTCCAAAACCAAAATTAGCTGGCCATTCTGCTATTTCTACTATGTCTCCATGTTTGCTCGGATAAACGCCTGAAAAAGTCAAACCGGATTTTGAAAGTTGGTCCATAAATTCTGGATTAACCTCATAACGATGCCTGTGTCTTTCAAAACAATGTGCGCCATTATAAGCTTTTGAAGCAATTGTTTTTGATTTTATATCGCATTCCCAGCTGCCTAGTCTCATTGTACCACCGAGCTTGGTTATTGCACGCTGCTCTGGAAGTATGTCTATGACCGGGTATGTTGTTTTCTTGTTAAATTCTGTTGAATTTGCATCTTGAAGCTTGCATATATGGCGCGCATACTCAACTACCATTAATTGTAAGCCAAGACATAAACCCAAATATGGCACTTTGTTTTCTCTGGCATATCTTATTGCAGATATTTTTCCTTCTATGCCTCGCTCGCCAAATCCGCCTGGAACTAGTATGCCGTCGAATTTTCCTAGTGCCTCGCCAATATTTGAAAGTTTCTCCAGATTACTGGCCTCAATCCAGGTTATTTCCAAGCCGTAATCGATTGCAGCAGCGCTATGGACCAGTGCTTCTTTAACACTGATATACGCGTCTTTTACCGAGGTATATTTTCCAACTATTGCGATTTCCAACTTTTCGTTCTTTGGAGAAGTTATTTTTTCAACAAGCGTTTTCCACTCGGCTAGCTCGGCTGCGCGTTTTTTATCCAAAGCAAGCTTGTCTGATATCATATCGTAAAAATTTTGTTTTTCCAAAATTAACGGCAGCTCGTATATTGTCTTTAGTAATGGATCATCGAAAACCGCTTCCTCGCGTACATTGCAATATAATGATATTTTTTTTCTTGCTTCGTCGCTAAGCGATTCTTGCTCTCTTGCAAGTATGATATGGGGCTGGATTCCCAAACTTTGCAGCAAGCGAGTTGCCTGTTGAGTTGGTTTTGTTTTTTGCTCTCCTTCAAATAAGCTAGGCAAATACGTTAATTGCACAAAAAGCACGTTCTCTTCTTCAAACTGCAGCTGGCGCATTGCTTCTAAGAAATACCCGTTTTCCAAATCGCCGACTGTACCGCCAACTTCAATAATGACAACGTCCGCGCTGTTCTTTGCGCCAACATCTCGAACCCAATTTTTGATTTCATTAGTTAAATGAGGTACAAATTGCACGTCCCTGCCAAGATAATCGCCCTTGCGCTCTTTTTCTATTATTTTCTGAAATAGTTTGCCACCAGTTATGCTCGAGCTGCCATCAATTGAAAAGTTTAGAAAACGTTCGTAAGTTCCGAAATCCATATCAACTTCTGTGCCATCATCTAGCACGAATACTTCGCCATGACGAAATGGATTCATTGTGCCGCAATCTACATTTAAATAACCGTCAAACTTTATCGGAATCACTTTGTAACCGCGCGTTGAAAGGAGCTTCGAGATGGATGCGGTTACAATCCCCTTGCCCAAGCCGCTCATGATTGACCCGGCTACTACTATAAATCGAGTTTTTTTATCAGACATAAGGGAACTTATATGCAGGCAAGTTATATAAATATTTTTGCTTTTTGAGTGTTGTAATAAACGACAAAAAACGAATGTTTAAAAAGTATTCGTGATGAAAAATAACTATGTCACCGCTCGCGTTTAGAAGTTCGAACAGCAAAAATGATTCTGCCCCTCAGAAATGGCGAGATGCAAATCCGTTTATCTTGATTGGAAGAACTTATTTGTTGGTTGATGACGCTATCCATCGCGGTGTTAATAAAACTGCAGAGAAAATTGAAAACAGTAAAGTTGGAAAAAAATTAGGTTTAACTAAAATAATACAAGCGCGCGTTCTTCTAACTATAGGATATAGTGAGTGGATTTGCTCGGATATTGTTAAATATGGAGTAAACATAAATAAAATAAAAGTTTTGGGTTTTATTGGTGGTTACCTTATTTATAATCATCTGATATCAGGTTTCGCACGAATTAAGATAACGGATTCGTTGATAGCTAAAAATCCAGTGGACGTTTTAATTGATATGTACAATAAAACAATGCGTTTTATACTTTTTGCTACTGGAACTTTTTGTACTGTATTTAATACAGCACGATTTGAATTACAATCGCTTCTTGATTCGCTATCATTTGTTGCTATTGGAAGCGGAGTCCATCTAGCATCCTCAAGCAATGGCATGCTCGACCGCTTTAAAGACAAGGTTAGCGAAATTTTGAAAGCTTTTGAACCTGTAACTGCGCCAATTCCGCAAACAGTTGAAGTGAAGAATTAGATTTTATTCAATGCTTCTTTTATATCATTAATTCCAGCTTTTGTAATTATCAGCGGCAAACGCTCTTTTTCTGATATTTTAACAGCAAGTTTATC
>JAHFGR010000171.1 GCA_023247345.1 Microcaldota archaeon
TAGCGAAATTGGTTATAAAACCAAGCAAGGTCGAATTGAGCTTTTAGGCGTTGATCGTCGTGTAGAAAGCAGCGCTGATGAAATTGCACGCGCAGTTAGCGTTGGCATAAAACCAAACCTTAGTTTTACTGTTATTGGCAATGAACCGCTCGTCATTCGAGAAAGTTTGCTTGCAGAATATATGGAAATTGGAAGAAAGGTCAGCGAGGCGAGTTTTGATTTATTCAACGGCACTTCAGGGCCATACTGCGTTGAAACAATTATAACCGATGATCTTGACATTTATGCATTCGAGGTTAGTGCGCGCATAGTTGCCGGCACGAACGTTTATCCTGAGGGTTCACCATACTCGCTTTATTACTACAAAGAGCCAATGAGCACTGGCAGGCGCATAGCTCGCGAGCTTAAGATCGCAAAAGAGAAAAAAAGACTGCATGAGGTTATTTATTAAGCTTCATATCTTCTTGTAGGAGTTCCCTAAAAGTAAAGTTTAATGTTTCGTATCTCTATTTTTAGTTGGTTTAGTTGATTTAATGCTTCTTTCAATTCTTTTCTAGCATCTTCAAATTCTCTTTTTAGTTTTTTTCTGTCTATTGCATAAAATGCAGAGGCGAATCCATAAATAACTGCAAACATTCCGCATCCGAACAGAGTTAGCGATCTTGAATCTTTATTCATAGTTAGGCCAGCGATTCCAAACGTGCTAATTAGTAAAAGGCCACTTTTAATTGCAGCCGCAATCCCATCAGTTAAAATATCTCTCGAATCAACGTATCGCTCTATCAGATTTTTTCTACACCTATCCAAAATGCTTTCATGGTATCCCAATTCCAATGTCATTCTTGCTATTTTCATTCTGAGAATATAATCCTGCATTTCCTTGCTAGACACGCCAAATTCTTCTCTTAGTCTTCTTCTGGAAAGTGAAACAACATTTAATCCTTCTGGCGATGGTTTGTATCTTTGAATTATTCTGTCTGGGCAAGCGCCCCCTACAAATCTTCTCGCATCGTTAACATCATTTCTTACGTGTGCAGTGTAATCTGCAAAAATTTTATGAAAAAAAAGTGAACTCATGTGTTAAATTATGTACCGAAACCTATTTAATCCTAAAACTAATTATTATTTCGGTGATTTTTTTGTTAGATGTTCTACCGCATCATATCGCTATCATCCCGGACGGAAACCGTCGTTGGGCTAAGAAAAAAGGCATGGATTACAAGCAAGCATACGCAATAGGAATAAAACACATAGGTGATGTGCTAAAATGGTGCAAAGAGCTAGGCATACCAATGCTTACTATGTGGGGCTTTAGCACAGATAATCTAAAGCGCGATAAGCATGAAGTTGCAGTATTATTCGATTTATTCAGAAAAAATCTAAAAGAAGCAATAGATAGTGACGATCGAAATAAGCGCGAGCTGTGTGTGCGATTCTTTGGCAGGATAAACGTATTTCCAAGAATTATTCAGGAAATGATGAAAAAGGCAGAAGAAATAACTGCTGGTGGCGAGCGAAAATACCAGCTTAATCTCATGCTTGGCTATGGCGGAAGAGAAGAATTAGTTGATGCAGTTAACAAAATGGTTAGAGACGGCAGGCAAGTTGATGAAAAAACAATTGGTGAAACTTTATATACAAAAAACTTGCCCGATCCAGATTTGATAATACGCACTTCCGGCGAGCAGCGCTTAAGCGGTTTTATGCCCTGGCAGGCCTGTTACAGCGAATTATATTTTTCAAAAAAACTTTGGCCCGATTTTTCCAAGCGCGATTTTGTTGCATCGCTGCACGATTATGCTAGGCGAAAAAGAAGGTTTGGGAAATAGAAACCTATTTATTTATAGTTGACGCGTTATAATCGTTATTGCATGAGGTGATTTTGTGGCCGCAGACGAAGTTTTGAAATATATCGCTACTAACGAAGTAAAATGGGTAGATTTACAGTTTTTTGATATTTCCGGTTTTTTAAATAAAACAACTATTTCGCACAGAGATGTAGAAGAATTCATGTTCACAAAAGGTGTTGCAGCAGCTGATTTGGAACACGTATTTGGCCGCAGCGAGCAAGGCGAGCTTGTGCTTTTGCCAGATGATGAAACGCTCGCAAGATTGCCATGGGAACCATCAACAATACGATTACTGTGCGATATTGTTACTGCAATAGACAATGAAAGATTTCTCAAAGACTCTCGATATATCGCGCAGCGAGCGCAGACAAATTTAGAAGCATTGGGTGTAAAGGCATCGCGAGTAGGTGCGAATATAGAATTTTACATTCTTGATACTGCGACTGTTGATAGAACAGCGCAAGGTCGAGGCAGTGGCACGTTAATGGATTCGCGAGAATCTTACTGGAGCCCATCATCTCTCTCGAGTGTTAATGAGAACATATATACCGCGCAACCCTATGATAGCATGTATGCAGCGCGTGTGCAAATAGGCGAAACCCTTGAGGATAACTTTGGTTATGCAATCGATTCACATCGTCACGGCAAGGGAAAGACAGCGCAGCAAAGCGTTGATCTTAAAGAATACAGTTTGAAAACTGCTGCCGATGCATTTTCAACATTAAAGTTTGTCGTTCGAAATTTAGCTAATGCAGTAAATGCAGCGACAACATTTATGCCTTATCCGATCGAAGGAGAAAAAGGCAGTTCGCTCAGCATTTCTGCAAGTTTATGGAAAACATCAGATAACAATATTTTCTACGATGGCACTGACGAATACGCGCAATTAAGCCAGACAGGAAGATATTTTGTCGGTGGATTGCTCGAGCACGCAGCTTCGCTTTCATTATTTACAATGCCGACAGCAAATTCATACAAGCATTTGGCAGCTGAGCAGCGCGTTGTTGCGTGGAGCAAGCTTAACAAAAAAGCAGTTGTTAATGTCCCGCATATTCGAAAGAACTACAAAGAAGGCAAGCGCGTTGTTTTCAATGGCGCAGACCCAAGCGTTAATTCATATCTGGCATATGCAGCGGTTATGACTGCTGGGCTCGATGGCATAAAGAATAAGATCGATCCCGGTGATCCATTGGATGACGAAGAAGGCGAGGTAAAGAAAAGAAAATGGGCTGCGTTGCCAAGCTCGCTTTATGGG
>JAHFGR010000172.1 GCA_023247345.1 Microcaldota archaeon
TTTTTATAACAAGCAGAAGGGAGCGTTCTGAAGCTCATAAAGCAGAGAAGTATGGTGGTGCAGCGGCAGATCTTCTTTTTGTTGAATTTCCTGAACTATTAGAAAAAGAACATAGAGTAACCAGATTTATGAAGAGAGCGGTGGATTTTGTAAATGATATTAAAAAAGCTGGAAAAAATTGTTTTCTAGTTCTTTATAACGAATTAACCGAGGATATGGCGGAGGAACGCGCAGTACATTCAATATTAGTGGATGATATCCAGAAACACTGGCAAAACATGCCAAGAGATCCTTTACTAAGAGATGTAGAAAAAAGAATGCTTCTAGCTGTAACCCAAGAATTACAAAAAGATGTAGGTAATGAAAGAAAGTTATATCGAGAGCTAGAAGCAGTTATGAATGAAGCAGCAGAATCTGGCAAAGAGCATCAAGACATAATGGACATTGCTAGAACTTTGTTCAAGGAAAAAGCAAGCATAGGCAATAAAATAGAAGAAGTTGTCTGGAAAAGAAATATCAGCCAGGCTCGCAGAGAAATAAGGGACACACGCAAAATTGAACATGCAATAAAATCTCTGATAGTAGGGATTGAACAAGCAATCAAAGCGAAGAAAGGCGCTTATGTAAAAAGTAATCTTCAACAACTAGAATCTGAATTAAGTAAAGTAAGCGAAGATGTTGCAGCAATGTATAGGTTGTCCTATCTTGTTAAACAGAGAGCATTCCTATTATTTATAAAACTGTTATACATAGGCGAGCAATGTGAAAAATATGTTCAAAAAGAAGTTGCTGTTAATTACGCACCTCATTCTGCAGAAGAAAAATTATTTAATGATTTCAAGAAAGCTATGAGGGAGCTTAGTAGCGATTTTCGTACAGTAGCACAAGAATTTAGAATCGATATACATGATACCGAATCTGATATACGTCAAGCCGAAAAGTTAGCAAGAGCAGCTTAGTTATATTCCATAAAAAAGAGGTAATCTTCTATGATGCAGATGCGTGATTGGATTTCTGGATTAATAGGTGCAGTGCTGGTTATTCTTGGACTTTCATCATTCTGGAGCGCAGTAAGTTTTCTTAACAATATTTTCTCAGCAAATGTGTTGAGGTGGATCGTAGTTGTCGCCGGCATTTATCTTGTGTGGAACTCAATCATAGAAGTAACAAACAGCAACATTGTAGGGTGGTGGTCATTTGGTGCCGCTGCAATCAGCTTAATAGTTGGTTTGCTTCCTTCGATTCCGTGGTTTCATTTTCAAGTTTTCAGCAGCACTTTTTACAATGTTATCCTGGTTATAGAAGGAGTTTTCTTGATAGTGGCTACTTTTGCCATGGAGCTTTGATTATTCTAAGAATTCTTTAAATTAAAAAAATAGGTTTATCTTCCGCAGAAAGGGTTTGGAATTGTCGGCACATAATTAATCCAAAAATATGCTAAAACTAACCCTAGCACAACGCCAGCAAAAAACAGCATGGCAGGATGCGTTACAAATCCCTTTCGGTTGTTAAAAATTTTCATTTTAGTCATCATCTCGGGCAGAACGGGTTTGGAACTGTCGTGTAATTTATCCACAAATAAGCCAGCACAAGCCCAAGTACAAGTGCAATTGCAAACATCATAGCAGGATGCGTCACGATTCCCCCCTTATTCTTTAAAAAATTCATTAAAATCACCTTTTAATTCGTTATAACTATTCTGAAAAAAGCATATATTTAAACATTTCTATTTTTAGCAGCTAAATGTCAATTCAACAACTTTTATATATAATTACTATTGCTCTACTGCCTATGCGCCAGTAGCTCAGCTTGGATAGAGCGACAGTTTGGAATGCGAATGCAAGCATTACATGGTTGAACCTTCTATCCACTGAGGGCCGAGAGCTGAGAAGCCATACAAAGCTTCGTTCTTTAGGTCGGGGGTTCGAATCCTCCCTGGCGCGTTTTTTTATAAAAAATTGGCTCTATTTTTCCATCCAACATTTGCTTTCTTTGTTCTAATGTAGTATTGGGCGGACAAAATCCGAAATTTTTCCATATTAGATACTTCGAATAAAGCCTAGGATTATTGAATCCTATCAAGGAAATCCATTTTTCCAAATTATTTTTACCGGATAAATAGATTGAATGTCTTTCATAATAAACATCAAACCTCTTATCAAAATTTTTCTCATTTAATGCCAAGCTTGTTTTAAACCCAAATTCAGCCAGTACCCCATTTAATTGACAGATTATGTTCTTACTCTTTAAAGAGCATTTTATTATAGGGTAATTATGAAACTGTTTTTTCTTTTGAAATGTCAAACTGAAGTCCGTATCCACAAGACCACGAATAAAAGCAGCTTTTATAGAATTATTAGACTTCAGTATGGACTGCGGTATCTGAATATCTGAAGTTTTATTACCTATAGGTATTGAAAAATTCAAATTCAGAAAATTTACAACTGATTTGGAACATTTCACAGCATTGAAATAATTCAATTTCTTGTTTTTTATAACTGATAGTTTAGTATTAAACAATTTTTCAAATAGTGGATTTATAACATTATTAAAATAATCCATGTCTTCGGTAAAATTGCAGCTTATAGTTAACGAATAGAAATTGGAATCTCTTCGAATTTGGTGATGCAGATGTCCATCACCTATAACTATGCCTACAAATTCTGCTAGGTTTTCATTTAAATATTTAGGTAAAAATATATTTGAATATTTATCTTTAACGCTATATTGTATGTCAAAAGTTAATAGGTCCATTTTCATTAGCCTCCAAAGTTTTTTGTTTTCTTAAAGACTTTGGAGTTCAGGAAAAAGAGAACGTTAAGCGAAACTGCGTAATTGATTTTTGTGTATTTAGACCGAAAATCATTATTTGGCAGTTTTGCGTGTTATCTTTTTCAGAATCGGCAGACTTTTTAGTTTATATATTATACGCGCGCATGTCCAGTGGTATAAAATTTGTCAAATTATTGCGCCATGCTTTCTTCCCATGAGCCTGCCCACATTGTGCAGTGCTTTTTTCCTTCCCAGTAATACCAGCAGTTCTTGCCGAATTTTTCCCACCTGACGCAGCCGACACAGCATGCTGGAACATCTTTCTT
>JAHFGR010000173.1 GCA_023247345.1 Microcaldota archaeon
TTCCATCATGTCCAAAGCTGTCGCATGCCTTTACGTGGAGAAATGCCAGATCATGGTCTCGAAGCGCACTGATTACCGCATTGCCTTTTGCTTTTAAATCAGTACTAGCAGTTCCGCTTGCTCCTTGCACTTCGATAACATCCATGCCAACATATTTTGCAATGCCTTTGTATAACGCGCCGCCAGCAACGCAAGCTGCGCCTATATCAAATCTTTCTTTTATTGATGGAATTTTTCTGAATTGCCCAGCACTTCTTAACAATATAGAATTCGCTTTAAGCTTCTTGCTCGTCTCTAGTTTTTTGTTTTCTTCTGTGCTGTTTAATAGTTGGAATACTTTTTCGCTGAACGAATTAATTATTTCTGCAGTTTTTATTGCCTGAATTTTTTCCCTAGCCTCCAGTTTTTTGCCTGCTGGTTCAACTGCTCTGCTTTCCAAAATACAATCCCCATGCCCGTGCGGATCAGTATCGCTTATATGTGAGCTTAGGCTCATTCCTCTCAGTACCAATGCGCCTCGATGCTCTACACTGCTCTTGAATATTATCTGCACGTCTTCTATTTCCATGTTTACATATTTTTCTAATGTCTTGCCAGTTTCTGTGTTTATTCTTCCAGCGCGCCTGTCGATTATTTTTTTCCCATCCTCTGATACTGTTGCAAAATTAGCGCGAAATGCCACGTCGCCTTCTTGCAAATCTATGCCAACTCCAAGCGCCTCTAGCGGTCCGCGTCCTGGATAAAACTGCGGTGGGTCATATCCAAATAACTGAAGGTGCGAAACATCGCTTCCTGGTGTAATGCCATTAGAAATGGTTGACATTAGCCCGCACGCGCCATTTTTTGCAAGCCAGTCAAAATTTTTCTTTTTAGCTGCCTGCAACGGCGTTTTTGGCGTTGGTAAGTCTCCTAATCCGTCTATTATAAATAGTATTGTCTTATTCATGAAAAAGATACTATTGTAAAATTAAATAAGGTTTCGCTTTGCTTTATTTTTCCTTTTATTCACAAATTGGGTTCGATACCCCGCAGCTCCTGATTGTTCGATGCTTCGAACAATGGGCATCTTGTCGCACGTTGCGACAAGCTTGTGCTGCGACTAATTTGTGACAAGATTTTTGGCTCGACGCCAAAAATATGCCCATTTTTGTCAGAACAAAAATTGGGAGTTGTGACCGAATGACCGACAAATCGACGATTCGATTTGTGGTCCACGCAATTGTCGCACGGCGACAATGCGCATATTGTTCAACAGAACAATAATGTTGTTCGGGTGCTCCGAACAATTGGAGGTATACCCCATCTGCTTTGACATCGCATCGATGTCAAATATTGACGGCGTTTTTTTGCCCAGCCGTCAATGCTTGCAGTAGGGTCTCTTCGGTCACATTGATTTTTAAATACCTCGAAATAGTACGAATAGCAATCATCGCTAGATAAGTATATAAACATAACTTAACATTAATAAAAACATGCAATTAACTAAAAGATCGCCCTCACCAGCTTCATTGGATCGACTAGCAGCAGACAAAAGATTCGGCAGGTTTAAACCAGAAGTAGCCCAGCAAGTAAGACAACCAGATATCACAGGTCAATCACTAGCTGAGCAAATAAAAAGAGCAAGAAAAATGCTAAGAGATATGGATCCGGAAACAGTAAAACAGGTAATCGAATTTCACACAGATCTAACAGTTTTTGAAGCTTTAGCCTTAGCCAAAAGAGAAGGTAAGTTAATCGTTCCTAATGGTGTTCATGATAGAATTCTAACAGAAACTAAGGATGAAGTATATCTTAGACAGAGTTATCCTGTATGGACTGGAACACTAATTATTTACGAAGAACCAGATGAAAAATTCGGTAAGAAAGTTGTTTATAGTTGGGAGGCTGATAAAGTAAAATATTCTGTTTCGTTAGAAGTTCCAAAACAATTCAGAGGATTAAGAAATTGTGCTTTAGTAGTAGAATATCCTGATTTCGAGGTAATTGATTTAGGAAAAAATAGATATGAACTTAGAGTAAGTGATGAACAGAACATTCATCTAGTTCAGAATTTTGCTAAAGAAAATGGTTGGTATTTAACAGAACATGGAATTCCAGTTGGGGCAGAAGTTGCTTCGTCAAAAAATGATGCAAGATATCTTTGGAGAACTAGTGGCACTTACAGTGGCCTTTTGTGCCGTGGCTTCGGCGACTTCGACAACGGCAGGAGGCGGGTCGTCGGTGCTGGCGACAGGCCGTCTTATGTCGTCGGGGTGGGTATGGTGCCGCTTGCGGCTATACCAGAAAAAAGTGATCCACATGACTAGTGCACAGAGATTAGTGAGAACTGCTCCTACTGTTACGCGAGCGAACGCTACGTTTGGAAAATATAAAAAAGAAGATGCTCAACCAGTTCGTCAGTTAGATGTTACAGGTCAATCATACATAGAGCAAGTAAAAAAGGCAAGACAAATGCTAAGAGAAATGACTCCAGCGAAGGCGTTAGAAGTAATTGAATTCCACCGTGATCTAAATTTATTTCAAGCTTTAGCATTAGCACAAAGAGAAGGAAGATTAATAGTCCCTCATGATGTTCATGATAGAATTCTAACAGAAACAACAGATGAGCAGTATCTTATACAGAATTATCCAGTATGGACAGGAACATTAGCTATTTATGAAGCGCCCGATACGCCTTTTGGCGAGCAAGTCGTTTTTCAAGGACTCACTTTTATAGTTCCAGCGCAATTACAAGGAAAAACAAACTGCGCTTTAATAGTCGAACACCCAGACTTTGAAATAGTAACTTTAGGGGGCAGTAGATACGAACTAAGAGTTTCTGATGAAAGCATTCACTTACTTAAGAACTTCCCCAAGAAGGACGGATGGTACATACCGCATTCAGAAAGAAAAATTCCTCAAGATGAACTAGTAGCAGAATCAAAAGATGCAAGATACTTATGGCGTTTGGGTGGTTCTTATCTGGGCCCTGTGGTTCGCGTGGCCGGCGTCGACGACAGGCAGTTTGTCGGTGTGGGTTACAGGTCTAACGGTCGCTTCGGGGTGGCGTTAATGC
>JAHFGR010000021.1 GCA_023247345.1 Microcaldota archaeon
TATTAAAAATATAATTTGTTCTAAGTTGTCCTTTATTTCTATTATTCCAATATCAGCATCTCTTATCCCTTTCCAGGCAGTAGTAACCCTTTTTCCACCATCTCTTCTTTTTATGAACGTTAGAATTTCAGAAAGTACTACTGTAGTTACAATAGCCGTTTCTTCTAATGATCTCATAAGTTCAACTGCGCGTTCATGATTTTGATCTTGTTCTCTGAAAAACGCAATTAAAAAATCAGCATCTAGAACAATCAATTAAACACCGTAAACTACCTTGTCAATCTCTTTCCAAGAGCTCTTTGGCCCATCTTTTATAAATCCCGCATATTTTAACAAGCCAAGACCCTTTCTTATTTTTCTCTCTTTGGAGTAACCGAACTTCTCTTCTGCCACATGCCTAAGGGCATATTCCAATACTTCTGCCTCTGTTACTTTCTCTCCTTTTTCAAGCTGGTAATGAGCTTGCACGTACTTTAAAATCGCGTCGCTTTCCTTTGGGATTTTTTTAGAGATTAATTCCATAACATTACCTTCTACTTTTTATACTTAGTAGAAAAAGTATTTAAAGCTTATGGCAAGTACATGACTTTTTAAATACTACCATAAATAGATGATTAAACAGTTACAAAAATTCTGATCTGGTGGTATAATGAAATCAATTTCTATGACTAATTCTTCTATTGCTCATTGTCAGCCAAAAAGATCTCCATTTTCGAGCTTCTTACCAGCAGTAGCTGTAGCTTGGCTAACAGTAACCGGTTGTGGCAGATCAAGAGAACCGCCAAGGCCTGCGCCAGTGCCAGCAGCAAAAATCGAAGAAGGCAAAGTTAAGCCAGGTCAGGATGTTTATACACTTGGACTTCCGGGCAATAGATATTTTAGAATAAAATATGTTGGCCCAGATCAGGATGGTGCAGTTGCTAAATTTATGCTTGGCTTCGGTGATGGTACGCCAAAAGATTTTACTTTTATTGTAAGCGCTAGTAATAGATCAACTTCTTACGAGTTTATTGTTCCTGTAGGTAAATCACGAACAATTGGTGGTGGGGCATTAGCAATTGAGTTAAGCGTCGATAAAATGTTTGCGCAATCCGGCACTGTAAATGTTTCTGTAAAAGGACCGACCCAAGTAAGCTTTGTTCAACCTGGGGAAGAATGTGCTTCTATAAAGCCGATATATACTCTTAAGGTAGGAGACTATATGCTTGGCATGGGAATAGAAGACATTCCTACAGAACCGCTAAATTTTTCAGGAAACGTGTTTACTCGCGCTTTAGATCCTTCAGCAAATGCAGAAATGGAAACTAAATGCAAAACTCCACCTGCAAAAGAAGATGATTTTAACGACCGTTTCTTTTTCGGGAAAATAACTGCTGTAAATCCGAATGATCTTAAATACCAATATATTACTTGTGCAGATGCAAAATTCGCTCCAATAGAGAGAACGTCAAATAGCGATGATGAAGAAGATTCAGATCGTGAACCTCAACTCAAGAGAGTTAAAGTAATTCAATCTAAAATTGAAGTGCGAACATTCAGGTTGGATGAGCTATTTACGCGTTCTATTAGTGTATTAGATCCATTGACCGGGCAAAGCAACGATGTTCCTGGTGTGTTTTTTAGATTGTGTCAAGCTGGAAACTCTGCAGCAATTGTCCGTAGCTGCAAAGTTGCAATGCCAGATATGGATAGATTCATTGATGGTTTGCTAATGGATACGCTAGCTGCGTGTATAAAAAGTCCACAGCAGTCAATTCCAACTTCGCAATAATCTAGATGATAGAATTCAACTTTTTCGCATTTTTCAACAGTACTTTATGCACCCCGCTTCCATACTGCATTGCACGTTTCTTGCGGTTAACCATAAGATCCGGCAAGCCAAGCAGCTTTGCTGCTTCTCTTAACAAGCCTTTTTTAAGTTCTTTTTCTTCCATGCGAAGCTCGAGCGGAATTTTAAAAACAAAATCTGCAAGCTGCTGATTATAAAATGGAAACCGCGCCTCTAAGCCAAGCTTATAACAAACTTTTTTTACCCAAGCGATCTCGCGGCTTACGAGCGTTTTAAATTCTTCTTGCAAGATGACATCTAAGTTCTTGCCCTCATTCGCATAATTATAGTACCTTTCATACCCAACAAATAATTCTTCGCTCGCAGAGCCAAACAATAGCACTTTATGGTCTCTTTTTTTTGCTTCTTCTGCTACCTTGTAAACCGGGACGAGCAGCTCAACTTTTAGCAGATCGGCAGGCACAATTTTATAACATTTTTCATAAATAGCAAGGATCTCCTGCTCGCTAAGAACGCTTTTATAAAGCGGCAATTCAAGCAGCTTCGCAGCCCGCTCTGCGTAGAGCAAATCCTCGCTTTTTTCTGTGCCACAAGAAAATAATTCGACTTCACAGTTTCTTTTCGCGAGATGCGCAATTAGCGAGCTATCCAACCCGCCTGAAAAAGCTATCGCTATTCTATCATCAAGAGTCTTCTCAATAGCCGATACTAATATTTTGGATAATTCAGGGAAAATAAATACCATTTTAAAATATGCACTTAAAATATTATTATGCGATTATTATTTATTGCTTTATTTCTATTCGCGTTTGCCTATGTCTCATTTGCGCCTTCAGGTAATTCTTGTCCATCTTCAGCGCCAAACTGTCTTACCAGTTCGAATGCAGCAGATCAACATTGTACTGGCGGCAGTCCGCAATGCGCTTACAGTCCACAAGGCTACCCGCAATTTTGTTACAGTTGTCCAACTTCATCCCTTAACGTTAACGGGAAAACCGAGTGTCCGAATGTATGGGTAATAAAAGTTACTGATTCTAATGGCGCTCCAGTTAGCGGTGCATCAGTTACTGCTACTGGTCCAGGACCAACCTTGTTCGGAACAACAAATAGCGATGGCGAGGTAAGATTTACCAGCGCTATTCCGGGCAGCTATAGCGTAAGCGTATCGCGTTCAAATCCGTCAGCATATAAGACAACCACATTAACCTACAGCGAATGCTCCAAAGACATTTCTATAAACACAGAGTTACAGTGCAATGATACTGTCAAGGTAACTATACTGAGTAATGCGGACAATAAGCCAATAAAGAATGTCACCATCAATCTTTATGATAATAAAAATGCTCTAATAAACAAAAGCGTAACTGATGAGTATGGCATAGCTTATGTCGGCCCTGCCAAGGATCGATACAGCGGCGGCCCTGATTTTTATTATATCGAGGCAATACCATCTAGTTTCTATAATTCGAAAAAAGAGCAGAAATATCTTTCTTATCCAGCAGAATGCGTGATCGACATATCAACTTCGATAAGCTGCGACCATAGTTTTTGGATAACTGTCAAAGATGATCGAACCAATAAGCAGCTAAGCGGTGCGTCGGTCGATATTTTAAAAACTGGCACTTATTCCGGCAGAAGCGGTTCGACAAATGAACTTGGGGTTATCACTTTTAACAATACTGATGCTGGCGAATATAAGATAACAGTATATCATCCTTATGCTGGCTCTAAAACAATAATCAAAACAATAAGTTTCGATGAATGCAAGCAAGGCGAGATAACAGGGTCGTATTGTAATGGTTTAAATATAAAATTTACTGACAAGGACGGCAAGCCAATAAGCGGGTCAATAACAGTCTACCCTATAAGCGATACCTCTTTCTCAAAACCCGTTGCGAGCGCCACAACTGATAATTCTGGCCATGCTAAAATGAATATCCCTAAAGGAAATTATTTTGCAACTGGCTATGCATTCCCTGGCACATTCGCTAAAGCTACGATCGATGCGAGCAAAGAGCAATGTGATATTTTAATCGATACTTCTCTGACCTGTCCTGACAAGTTCGAGGTAATTGTCACTGATTCTATTGGCAATCCTGTTCCGGGCGCTTCAATTACGATGACTGGTGCAACACCAACAGTAAGCGCGACTACAGACGAGCAGGGTGTTGCATCGTTCAACGTTGCACCAGGAAGTTATTCTGTTTCTGTTACTTCATCCAATGCTTATAAAACAAAAGATGTAGTTGTGGACAAAGCACAGTGCGGTGGGTGCGCGAATAGCAGTGCATGTGCTAATGACGAATACTGTGATATTGGTAATCAAACTTGCGAAAAAATTGAAGGAGGAACGTGTGGCTATGTAAGTGACCATCAATGGTTTAACTATGAATGCTGCAGTGATGCTTCATGCAATGCGAGTTATCGCTGCGATTCCAACAAATGCGTTCCAAAAAAATACGAATTAACTGTCCCAAACCAAACAAATGTAAGCAACGATGTGCCAGTAAAAGCATTTGAGGATGGTAAGCCTTGTGCATCATGCGACATAAGTATAGAAGATCCGAAAGGAAACAAAAAAACAGTTACTACTGACAATAATGGCGAGGCTAGTTTTTTAGCTGATCTAAAAGGCGATTATAAGATAAGTCTGGTGCAAAATCAAACGATCCTCACCTCTAAATTTTCAACTGCGTCTTTATCACAATCAGAACCAGAAGACCTAATCAAGAGGCTAATTGCTTTGCTAGCGGACGAAAAGGTCAGAAACTGGCTGATTGTTATTGTCGTTGTTGTTATTGCAGTAACGCTTTATCTACTATCCAGAAGACGTGGAGAAAAGTTAAAACCTGAAAGTTAAATTCATGAATTCATTTTTTGACTTAATGCATAATCTCTAGCTGCTTTTTCTAATTCTTTTTCAGCAACTACTGTACTGCCAAAAAGTTTAAGTAAAATTTGCCGCAAACTATATCTATGAACAGCCCAATATCTTAAATAATCCAATTCTAATTCTGCATATTTTCTTAATTCTGCTGTACTCAACGAATCAACATAACTTCTTGCTATTGCTTCATCAGTAAAGTCGAGGAGGTAACCAGCATCTTTGTATGTGAGGTCGTATTTGTCATCGCTAAATAGTACCTGCATACCTCTATGTGCTGTCCCTCTAGGAATTATTATCGCTCTTTCTGGATCTTCCCCTCTTAATCTTTCTGATAGAGAAAACACTAATCTGTCTCGATGTACTTGTATTTCTGCAAGTTTTCTAATATACTCTATTAAAGCGTTTATTCTCGCTTCTCTTTCTTCTTGACTTATATCGACAAATTCTTTCCATAAAATCTCAGTAGCCCAAAACCCATAAGCAGTTTCAGCAGATTGCGGTTCCATGTAATGAGCTATTTGACCTGGTTTAGTCTGATTTATACTCAGAACAACATCTTCAAATCCCCAATTCAATGAAACTTTCATAAAAGGTTGTCCTTTATCTCTTGTTTCTCTCCAATCTTTGGTCATAAGTCTTTCAATCTTTGTTAGTTCTGCCTGTACAGCTTCCTTGTTTTTTCTCCCTCTATTTCCATCCTGTGCGAGTACCGTGCGCATCTCTTGTTCTGATTTTGGAGCAGTAGGTATCATATCAAAATGAAGTATCTCATAAATAAGAGCCGCACGCATTCCTCCCCTTACAACATTTTCTTCTAGAAAAGGTAAAACATCATCTCTAAAGAATTTTGCGTTTGGCCTGTGTTTATTACTGCCATGTGCGCCTGTAATTAAAAGTAGCTTTGTTCGATTCATATTGGTAATATATCGTTAAAACAGTTTATAAAGTTATTTTTCGTGGTTTTATATAGGTATAATACAGCCGCTCTAAATTAATAAAATAAAAGCTGCTTATAATGTTTTCTGATTATTATATGTTTGTGGGCCCGTAGCTCAGCTTGAAACTTTTACCAAAATTTTCATCAAAAGTGAAAGTTTCCTGGAATGGACAGAGCAGCGCCGTCCTAATTAGTGAGAGGGTTTTGGATGAAACCTTTTCCTAAAAGGTTTCAGGCGAAGGTCATGAGTTCAAACCTAGACCTTTTCTTTTTCTAAAAGAAAAGGGCTGAGGTCTCACCCCAAAAGAAAATTGGTGAATCTCAGGTTATATTTAGACTGCCGACGCATTGAGCTTGGCGAAATGCGTTGTCAAAGTGGCAAAAAAACTTTGACAACATTTGAACGAAATTCGTGTCAATGCGTCTACAAGGCCATCTCTAAGAAACATCTTGGATTAGGCCGGCTGTTTCACATAAGTATAACACTAGTAGAAACTCTCATCGGGCCCGATTTATTTTTGTGCTTTACTAAGAATTATTTTATCCCCCATTTTTATTTTAAACCTGTCAGTAAAGCTTCCTTGGTTAATTGCGATTTCAACGCGACCAAAGTCGTCATTCAGAATTATTGGTTTGCCTCTTTCTACTTCTCCGAATGTTCGCTTGTAAGCAAGCGAGATTTTTTTGTTTTTATCTTTTATATTTATTACATCGCCAAGCGAAGCAAACGTTCCCATTGTTTTTCCCAAGACGTTTATGAAGAGCGAACCGAATTTATTTATATGAATTATTTCGCATTCGATTTTTCCATTTTTTATTTCTGCGTTTTTATAAGGCGCAGCAACAAGTTCGCTACTCTTCAGTTCCTTGCCAAGTTCTTCAATTGCTACTCCGTTTGCAAGGTGTGCAGCTACTGGCATAAAAACATCTCTACCGTGAAATATTGGCGAGACTGGCATGAGCATGTATTTTTGATTAGTTATCTCGGCTACTTTTTTTATGCCGCCTAGAAATTCGCTTGCTGGCAATAGCACGCCATTATCTGGTCCGACTAAATAGTCGCCTCGCTTGGTGTTAATTGTAATTGCTCTACGTTTCGTACCAACACCAGGATCAACAACGCAAACATGATAACCTACAGGACAATAAACTACGCCTTCAAGCAATCTTGCACCGCTTTTTATATTAAAACTTTCAACATCTGCAAAGTGGATCACATGCGCATCTGGTGCAATCTTAAGTGCAACAGCAGTTAGCACGCCGTTGCCTCGCGAACCTGCGCCGAAATCAGTTGTAAATGATATAACTTTCATAAGATTGTTTATCCTATTCAGCTTTTTTAAGCATTCTCAGCTTCAAAATAAGCAACTTTATAAGCACTTTCTTTCTTAAATAATAACATGAGAAGATTAGCAATAGAGAGAAGAATTGCCAGGCCACGAATTCCAACAGTTACAGCAGCAGATAATCCATTCAGGCGCTATGGTGAAATAAAAAGATATGAAGTAAGACAAGCAGATGTTACAGGACAATCATTTGCAGAACGAGTAAAAAGAACAAGACAAATGCTAAGAAGCATGAAGCCAGAGGCAGTAAAACAAGTAATTGAATTTCATAAAGGTTTAACATTTTTCGAAGCGCTCGCCTTAGCCAACAGAGCAGGAGGTCTAATAGTTCCAAACGATATTCATGATAGAATTTTAGTAGGAACTAAAGATTTAATCTATTTAAGACAAAATTATCCAGTATGGACTGGTACATTAGTTATTTATGAGGCACCAGATAAAAAATTCGGTAAGAAAGTTGTTTTTAGTTGGGAGCATGATAAAGTAACATTCTCCTTTGAAGTTCCAAAGCAATTCAGAGGAAAGAAAAACTGTGCATTAGTATTAGAGCACCCGGACTTTGAATTATTGGATTTAGGAAATAAAACATATGAGCTAAAAGTCGTTGACAAATCTAATATTCGTCTGGTTCAGGATTTTGCTAAAGAAAACGGTTGGTATTTAACAGATAACGGAATCCCAGTCGGACCAGAAGTTGCTCCTTCAACTTACGCAAGAAGATTTTTATCGCGATTAGAGAATCAGTATATCGGTCCTCTGATCCGTGGCTATGACTACTTCAAAGATGTCTTCAAAGGCGAGACGTTAGATATATATCTCGTTAGTAGCATGTCTAATGTGCTAGGGGTGCACATGGTATCGCTCGCGACAGAAAAAAGTGATTCAAAATGAAGACGCGTAAAGAAAGAAGGGTTGCAGATGTTCCTATCACCATGCGAGCAAACGATCCGTTCGGTAGATACGGCCCAATGGGCAGTCATGAAGTAAGACAAGCAGATGTTACAGGTCAATCATTTGCAGAACGAGTAAAAAGAACAAGGGAAATGCTTAGAAGTTTAGAACCTGAAAAAGCAAGGGATATAATTGAATTTAGAGGAGATTTAAATTTATTTCAAGCTTTAGCATTAGCAAAAAGAGAAGGAAAGCTAATTGTTCCTAATGATGTTCATGATAGAATTCTCACAGAAACTAAAGATATGAAATTACTAAAACAACTTTACGGAGCTTGGGTACGAACAGGAACTCTAGTAATTTACGAAAAACCAGATAAACCATTTGGCAAGAAAGTTAATTCTGGATGGGAAGATAACAATAATTTAAAATATTCCATCTCATTTCAAGTTCCAAAACAATTCCGAGGAAAAGTAAACTGTGCTTTAGTAATTGAGCATCCTGATTTTGAACTAATAAGTCTAGGAAATAATAAATATGAGATAAAAACCATTGATGATTCCAACATTTATTTGGTTCAAAATTTTGCTAAAATAAATTGTTGTTGGCATTTAACAGAACATGGAATTCCAGTTGGAGAAGAAGTTGACCGTTCAACCAATGATTCAAGATATTTATTGCGAGGTGACATTGCTTATTTGGGCCCTGTGGCCCGTGTCTGCGGCTACATCGGTGTCGTCAGTTGGCGTGATGTCGACCTTAATGATGGGCCTTCCAATCGTTACGGGGTGGCGTTCGTTGATGTTGGCCGTCCTGAAGTGTGAAGCACTCCCGATTGTTCTGATAGAACAACACGATTGTCCGACGTATCGGACAATGTGCGCATGCGATTGTTGCTAGAAAAAAGCAACAATGCACCTATTGTCCTGCTGGACAATCAGGTTGTCGCGGACGACAATCGCGTGGGCATCTTGTCGCTCCGAGCGACAAGCTTGTTGGGAGATCGAGAACGAAGTTCGAGACCGACAAATCCTTCTGGATTTGTGGTCCATTCTTCGTCGCCACGAAAAATTGGAGATTTGCCCAAGGGGCAAACAGATCGTGACCGAAGGCCACTAGACGAAGCGACCGAAAAATGAGAACAAATCTTCATGGCTGAACCCACTCAATCTCAAAATATTCGTATTCGCTTCCTGGCAAGTTAACAGCTTTAATCATATAACAGGTTACGCTAGATTCGCGATCGCTAATAGCCATTATCATTTCCAAACCAAAATACTTGCACTCAGCTAATGCCTTTGCAAGTTCTTCCCCGCCAATATATTCATCTTCAGTAAGTGAATACATCAAATACTTTGGCTTGCCATCTTTTGGCGTTTCTATCCCGCCTTTCTTTCGATGATAAGCTAAAAAATCAAGTCTTGGATGCTTAGGATCAACTTTAATTTCAGTTTTCTTTCCAGGAATTGCAAGAATAAATGTTTTCTTTACAGAATGCGCAACACGAATAGCGCGTGCCCATTCGCTGATAATCATCTTGCTCTTGCGAGAGAAAATATGAATAACATGTTTAGAGTGCATCCACTCAGCACCTTCACGAATTGGCGATGCACCTGGAAAATAAATTCTAAAATGAGTACCAAACTTAAATCCTGATTTTATTACATACCCGCGTTTGCGCCAATCCTCGTAAACCTCGTACATGTCGTCAAAATACTTTATTCTTTCATCCGCCGCTGCAATCACATCTTCCAGTTTGCAATTTTTTAAAGTAAGCCCGCCATGTTTTACCAAATAAATCGTCTCATAAATGTCTAGCTTTGTTATCTTGCCGCGATGCGCTGCCTTGTATGTGCCAAACTGTCCGATCCAATAGCGCTCATAAAGTTCTTTGCCAACTGTCTCATCATCTACAATACATATAAGATCTTCTGGGAAAAATACACCAGTAAAAGAATAAGCATCTAGTTTGAATTTTTCGCTCTTGTATTTCTTGCTTCCACCGCGTCCGTAATTACCTTCGACTTCTTCTGCATATCTTAAAATTAGTCCTTTGTCTCTCCAGTCTTTGTAAGTTAAATATCTTGCAAGCAGCTTGGGCCTATCTAAAAAGAAAGATGCAATATCATTGAATGTGTATGTGTTGCCAGCCTCGTCATAGCATTTCCCATTTCTAATGTCCATTATATACATTGCTTCTTCTGGTGTAAGAGAAATTATGCCTTTTTGCATATCACCGTAGAATCCGTTTTGCAAGCTTGTTACTTCGCTTGGTTCCTTTACAAAAATTTCCTTAGTCCTTCTATCTAATTCTAACTTTATCATTGCGCTCACCTTTTTTGCGCAGCATGTAAATTTGAAAAAATATTACATACTGAAATTGCGCGTTTTTTGTTTTATAGTTATAATTAGTATATAAATGATTTAAAATATTTGTATAGGAAAGTTTTCATAGTTTTCGATAACATAATCACATTTCTTTAAGTCCACTGGAGCTTCTGATTTTATACAAACAACTTGCATGTTAGCAGAAAGCGCAGCTTGAACACCTGCAGGCGAGTCTTCTATTACAATGCATTCTGTTGGTTTAACATTTAATTTCCGTGCAGCTAGCAAAAATCCTTCTGGATCCGGCTTGCGATTTTTTACGTCTTCTGTTCCAATTATTATATCGAAAAACTGGCGTAACTTGAGCTTATCTAATGCTGTTTCGATATTAGAATTATGCCCACCACTTACTATCGCTGTTTTTATTCCTTTTCTCTTTATAAACCGTAAAAATTTGTGAACCCCCCTTATTGTTTTCAACTTACCTCTAAGCACATAACTTTGATATAATTTTTTTCTTTTTTCTGCCCATTCTTTTACGTCTTCATTTACATTATGTTCGCGAAAAAGCATTTCTATTATCGTCTTACTGCCTATTCCTGTAAATTCTTTGAAATGTCTGTTTCTGCTTATTTTTATGCCTAAAGGTGCGAGGCATTCTCTAAAACTGCGAAGATGAAGCGGTTCGCTATCTACTACTGAACCGTCTAAATCGAATAAAACTGCTTTAATCATAAGTACACTTTAAGGTGCTAATACGTTTCAACTTTTATTCCGGGAATTTTAGAAAAATCTTTAGTGTTTTTAGTTGCTATTATGTTAATATTATTAGCTATTGCGATGCCTGCTATTAGTAGATCGCTTGGTGATATCGTTATGCCCTTCTTAATTAATGAGCCAGAAATTTTTCCAGCATGATACGCACCAAAATAGTTAAGATCCAGCACCTTAACTCTTTCCAATAGAACTTCCAGTGCAGCAATCTCATCATCAGGTTTTTTCCCATAACCATAAATTCCTTGTATTATTTCAAAAATATTAATCTGCGTTGTATGCATCTTAGTGTTTCTTGTTTCTAACTCGGCGATCTTTGACCTTGCTTTTTCATCTCCTCTTAAAAGATGAATGATAATTGTTGTATCTAATATTACCATTCAATTACCCGCCAGTTCTTCCTGGTTTTTTCTATTGCGCTTTCCATGTTTTCTATGTCTTCTTTTGTTAAATGTTTCCACAAGCCCGCGCATTCTAAAAGGCTTCTTTTCTTTGTTTTTGATAGCCCTATACAACGTGCAATAAGCTCGGTATAACTTTCATTAGGTCTTTTGAGTCTGGTAATTGCCTCGTAAATGTCATCTGCTATCATTATTGTTTTTGCCATAGTCTATATATAGATCTATATATTTTTAAATATTTCGAAATATTCTGAATTCACCCGCCCAGTAAATATGTTTATAAACATACATTACCATTAATATAGACATGCAATTAACCGTAGCACGAAGAATGCCATCAACTGCTTCATTAGATCGACTAGCAGCAGATAGAAGATTTGGCAGATACAAAAAAGAAGATCCACAAGTAGTAAGACAAGCAGATGTTACAGATCAAACATACGTTGAACAAGCAAGAAGAGCAAGACAAATGCTAAGAAGCATGGCCCCAGAGCAAGTAAAACAATTAATTGAATTTCATAGAGGCCTAAATTTCTTCCAAGCATTAGCAGTAGCACAAAGAGAAAACTTACTCATAGTGCCTAATGACATTCATGATCGAATTCTAACAGAAACTAATGATGAAGAATTACTAAAACAACTTTACAGATTTTGCGTACGAACAGGAACTTTGGTTATTTATGAAAAGCCCGATAAGCCATTTGGTGAGCAAGTTGTTTTTAGTTGGGGGCGTAATAAAGTGCAACATTCTATTTCATTCAAAGTTCCAGAGCAATTCAAAGGTTTAAGAAATTGTGCATTAGTAATAGAACATCCAGACTTTGAAATAAAAACAGTAGGAGAAAACGAATAC
>JAHFGR010000174.1:0-528 GCA_023247345.1 Microcaldota archaeon
TCCCATCTTCTATTGTAGTCCTTAGAGCGCCAAATGACCAAATTCCTCAACGCTATAAAAAACTAACCCATCTTTACTAAATTAAATTGACCCTCCTGCTGTGCACTATTTTAAAATAGCCACCTTATACAAGAAAGGTAATTGGTAAATGCGGGATGTCATTTTAGTAGAAGACGTTAAGCTAGCCTAATGAGTAAGCTAGCTTTACTAAAGATTGCTTATAAGAGTAGGATTTACGTTGCAGATATTGCTGCTTGTTTTTCACCGCTGTCTTCTGACGTTTTTTTTGGTTTGCTTTTTTTACTAACTTCTTGTTTTTCAGAGTTGTCTCTTAATGTCGGGCCGTTAATACGAATAGTAATGCAATGATGTTTTAAACGATCAAGCATAGCGTCCACGAGTGATTTTGATTTAAATAGATCATACCATTTTGGGTAGTCTAAGTTGGTAGTAATAATAGTTGGTTTTTTATTATTGTAACGCATGCTCATTAGTTTAAAAAACGCATTACATTGTTCTGTAGTTAGA
>JAHFGR010000174.1:538-3027 GCA_023247345.1 Microcaldota archaeon
GCTACTTAATGTAGCGATGAATTTCGTAGTTGTTTTGTCTGCTAAACTGCTATATAAATCTTCCAGCAGTTTTTGAGCATCATAAAATAAACCGCGGTAACCATTTATCAGACCCTGGCGCAACAAACCACTGGCAATACCTGTCTTTCCTGTGCCAGGTTCGCCAATCAGAATAATGTTTTCTTGCCTCTCGATAAATGATAAGTTGGTAAGATTTTGAATTTGTAATTTATTAACATCAGGCTGTTGGTCAAATGGGAATGTTCTTAAGCTCCAATTGTTGGGTATTTTTGCTTTTCTTATACGACTTTGCATGCTTCTTTCTTGTTGATCTCTAAATTCCTCTTGCAATAGATTTAATAGCGTTTCCGCGGTTGACAATCCATTTTTCTCTGATTCTGCCAGAATGGAATCTAATTTTTCTTCCATGCCGCGAAGTTTTAATGTGGATATTAATTGGCGAATATTTGACATCATACCTCTTCATCTCCTAATTGAAAGAATTCATTTGTTACAAATTGTAAGATAATAGTTTCCAAGCGATTAATATCATATAAACCGTACTGTTTAGCCTGCGCCACAGCCTTTAAAAATGCTTCTTTCGGATATAAACGCATGAGGTTTAATAAACGTTGCATAGCTTGTATTCCTCGGCCACGGACACGTTTTTTTAATTCATCAATGTATTGACCGATGATTTCATTGTCATTTCGTAACAGTCCTTCAGCTTCACTCATGACCTTTTTTCTTGATTGTATTAAAGACTGATGGTATTGATCTGCTGGAAGGCGGTAATATTTCTTATCAAATGCAATAGGATGTTTTGCAACTATTTTGTGTTGATAATTCACTTCAAGATAATTTTTATAAATATAAACTTCGACGGTTTTATTAATAAGCTTGTCTGGAACGGGATAGCGATTTGTATCAAAGTGAATATAACCTTGTGAATCTACGATGCGGTCCTCCAATTTATAAATAGGAGGTACATAGGTTGGTAATGATTTTAAAAAAGGTTTTTCTTGTGTACCTGCCGCATTTGGGGCCATCCCTAATTCTCGCATTATCCTATTGTTACCAGCCTCTGACCATGCTCGTGCCTGATTATTTAGGTCTTCCCAGCTGCTAAATGTTCTTCCCACAAGGAAATTATTTTCCGCATGATGAAATCGCCTTTCAACACGCGCCTTCCTATCGGCATGAAAGACAGCATGCGCAACAAATTTAAATCCATAAATACGGCAAAATACTTCCATTTCCGCAGAAATTTCCGCATCACTCCCAGCGCCTCCTGACAAAATAACACTCGTGTTGTCAATGATGCACTGCTGGCAGACACCATCCATAAATTGTAAAGCTTCACTTAAAAATATTTTCGCTTCGAAACGAGTAAATCTAGGACAATACTGAATAAACCTTTTCCGTGAATAAGCAAATACTAATGACGCACATTGAGCTGTTATTTTCTTCTCTGCAATGATGACCTGGTGAGGAGAGGTATCATGCTGCATCTCCGCACCTGGATCTGGGGTATAGATACCAGCTCTTTTTGTAGGTTCGCGTAATTGATATTCACGGCACCATTGGGTGATAGTGCTGTATCCGATGACATGCTTGTATTCTTCTTCCAAGATTTCTTTTATCCGCACCCCATTTCCACAACAACGTTTAAATAAATCTGGCAAGAGCTTGAGAACATCCTGTTTAATATTGCTTTCTGCAATAGCCCGTTTATTTTCAACTCCCTGCCTTATAACACTTCTGATAGTATTGCGGGATAAACAGAGTTTGCGGCTAATGTCGCGAATTGAACTACCCGCCGCTTGCATCTCTAATATGGTTTGACGAATTTGTGGTGATATCATGGATATGTTTCTCTACTAAATTTTCAAATTCTAAAAATACTTGCTGTGTTTCTTTAAAACTTCGCTGTAAAAGTCTTTGCTCTTGCTCGTCCTGATTTAAATAAAAAACAGTCGTTATCAGTTTTTGCAGTCCTTTCACGATATTTTTTATGATCTCTAGATTCTTTTTCCACCGTCCCTCAGGGCCTGCATTGAGTTGTCCTGCATCTTGTAACTGGCTTTTATTTTGTAGGCTTGCAAAAAACAGCGCCGGCTCAGCAATCATTCGATTGCGCACTTCTTTATTAGACGATTCATAATGCTTAAAGAAGAGCTGAATATCTCTCGTAGACTGTGAATATTGATTGAGATGAATAACAAGTTGATTGGCATGCTCCTCATTGGCGCGCGCCAACGGCTGTATGACCCGCGTAATGACCCAGGTCGACAATCGGCCTTGATAATGCGACTCGCGAACAACAGGCGGCAAATTATTTAATAATGATAAACGTCGGTTGACCCAGCTCACATCACGAGCAACTTTTTTTGCAATTTCATTTTGTGAAAGGCCAAGCTCATGATGCAATACATCCAAAATATTAGCTTCTTCCATTGCTTCAAGATGCTTTTCTCGCGTCCTTGTCA
>JAHFGR010000175.1 GCA_023247345.1 Microcaldota archaeon
AGATCACCTGTAATCAGGAGTTATTTGTCCGCGAGGACAATTCATCTGCTTAATTCTAAGAGTGCTTCATAACAATGTCCGAAATGATTTGCGCTGCCTTATCTGCCATGTCAGTCGCAGATTCTAAACAATCCAAGATTTCCTTTTGTTTGATGATTTCAATGGGTTTGTTTTTCTTGAATAGCGCCGCAATTGATTGAGTGTACATCTCGTCCGCCTTGTTTTCCAAATGCTTGATCTTAGTGCAGTGTTGGGCAACCTTACCGTACGTTCGCGAATGGTTTATGGCTGTCACTGCGCTCTCGAGTTCATTGGTCTGATCCACCAGCAACTTTGCTAGGTTTATCATGGCAGACGATGGCGTTGCAATATCGTAAACAACCAGCAGAGTAGAGGCATGATCTATCAAGTCTAAGACATCGTCAAGCGCATTTGCAAGCGTTGAAATGTCGCTGTGGTCTATCGGAACTATAAATGTTTTATTTAAAGCGGTATACACGTCCCGCATAAGTTGGTCTCCTTGGTGTTCGAGTTCCCTGATTTTTTCTGATTTCTTCTTTATGTTGTTGTAGTTCTCCAATAGCTCAGAAAGCGCCTGCGAAGCTTTATGCGCAGTTTCGGCTTGTTTTTCCATCAACTCGAAGAAGACATTATCCTGAGGTAATAATAAATTTTTTAGTTTATTCAAAGGCATTTTAATCCACCTACCTACTTGTCCTTCCAACTAAAATTAACAGCGATCAAATGGCAAAAAGCTAAAATTATTTTATCCCACTTAAAATTATCTTAAAATTCAATGCTTTGCCAGCGAGTTCATGATTAAAATCTACGGTAACATTTCCGTTTTCGATCTTTTTGATAACTCCGATTGCACCATTGCCAGAAGAAACTACGGAACCAATCTTTAGGCCCTTTCCACCATTAATCTTTTCCATAGGCATATTTACAACATAATCGGGATTAACCTCTCCATAAGCGTCTTCTGCTGCTATGTGCACTGATTTCTCCTCGTTTAATCTCATGCCAATGATAGCTTCTTCAAACCCGACAATAACACTTCCATCACCCAGCTTAAACGTAAACTGTTGGTATTTGGGTTTTACTAGACCTGCTTTCTTTGCCTCACTTTCGAGGTTAGTGTCGAATACTGTGCCATTGTCAAACGTGCCGACATAATCAACAGAAACAGTATCTCCTTCCTTTGCAACTTGCTTGGTTATGTTCTCATCATTTACTGCTTGTGCGGTCTCATTTTTTACATTTGATATATTATTATTGCTTAAGTTATTATTAGCGTTATTACTGGAGTTTTTCAGCCCGTTTTTATCAACGTTACCAGCGTTTCCGGCACAACCGAGAATAAGCATGAATGCAAACAAAAACATGATTAGTAGTTTCATAATGTTTTCTCTACTGTTAAATTTAAAAATAGCTATCCAAATACTTTTTTAAAAAATTTGACTGCCATCGTGCTACCACGGACTAATATTGGTGCTTTTTTTCCAGTTATTTTTACTGATTTAAGTGCTTTGACAAGTGCTCTCGGTTTTTCTTCTATCTCTTCGAAATCAGCATCAATCTCAAAATATGTCCTGCCGAATTCAAATAGGAAATGGGAATCACTACCAGCCGCAACAAGTTTGCCGTGCTTTTCTGCAAATTTTTTGGCTTCGTCATTGTATCTTTGCAATGGGCAGCGCGCATTAAATGTCTCGATAATATCAACTTTTTTAGTCAGCTGATCAATTGTTACTCCGTGACGGGTCCTGTCATACATATGGGGCAGATAGCTTAATCCGTCCTGTTCATTTATCTTATCAAGCGCTTCGAGAAATGGCGTCTTTTTAGGAATTGCTTCACGTACATAGAGCGCGATAAGGTCGCCTTCTACAGTTCTTATCTCCTCGCCTGGAATAAATCCCATCACAAGTTTTTTTAATTCTTTATGTGCAGCAATTGTATTGTGGTCAGTTATTGCAGGGATTATGCCTAGTTTTTTTGCCTTTGCGGCAAGCTCATCGGGCTTTATTATAGAATCTGGCGAATAATGCGTGTGGCAATGGAAATCGAGCTTAATCATAAACTGAACTCCCTTTTAATTATAAAATCCTTAGTATACAGCAAGACTGTAAAAATTATTAAAATAGGAATGACTATGCGAAAAAGAAAAAGCGTAAATGCTCTTAAATCACGGAGTTTTATCGGAAGTTGCGGAAGTTTTTTCATTTTTAATAATTCTTTTGAATTTTCATCCGGAATTATCTCTATATGTGTATCACCATCATATTCATAAAAAATATCATCAACAATACCAGTTGAATTTCTATATGGACTCTGATTGTCTAAGACTATAAGCCTAGACGGAGTATGGACGCCATTCATTAAATCGTTTTTATATGGTATCTCCCCTCCCTCCCGGTTATTATTAATATTTTTTAGATATCTGATTGGGTGAATTTCGTTCCAACTTACTGGAATTATATGCCCTACATCTTCAACCCATGGTCCGTAAACAAAAATTTTTTCACCCTCTCTTGGTACTGGAAGTTTTTCTTTATCAGAATCTACAATTTCGGTTACAAGAACACTGTTTGCCTTATATACTATGAGTGCACCTGCGATTAAAAATATAAATATTGAAAAAATTAGTGTAATCAATGCAATTTGTTTTAGTTCCATTTTCTCACTGTAGTTTTTCTAATTTTTATTTATACCTATAGGCCATTTCTTATTCGCTTCTTCAATGATACATCCATTTCCATCTGCAAAAACCGATAAAGCGAGATTCTATCAAAGTACCTCAGCAAATCTTTGTCCTATTTCATTTGCTTTTTCCTTCGTAATATATTTAATCATTGCCCGCCCACTCGTGTAAAGTGTGACAGCGTTTCCGTCTACATTAACCATCAGCATGACTTTGTTGCTTGCGAGGATTTCAAATTTTGCAGCAAGAACTTTCTCCGCTTTGACAAGATCAATCGGTTCTGCGAATTTTA